>JAYTHT010000600.1:0-23190 GCA_043732365.1 Novosphingobium sp.
GCGGAACGGTTTGATGCCGCCACAGTGGATCGGATGGTGCCCGGGATCGACGGGCTGACGCTGGTCGCGCGAATTCGGGCGCGCCAGATTACGACGCCGGTGCTGGTGATATCGGCGCTGGGCGATGTGGATGAACGCATTGCAGGATTGCGCGCCGGGGGTGATGATTACCTGGCCAAGCCGTTTTCGCCCGCCGAGATGGTCACGCGCATCGAAGTGCTGTTGCGCCGCGCGCGCAATTATCCCGAAGACGGGTTTTTGCGCGCCGGGCCGATCGCGCTCGATCTGGTCAAGCGCAAGGCGTGGGTCGACGGCGAAACCCTCGATCTGGTTAACAAGGAGTTCCGCCTGCTCGAATTTCTGGTCCGCCACGCCGGCCATGTCGTCGCTCGGCAGGTGATTTTCGAACAAGTCTGGGGTCGCTATTTCGAAGCCAGTGACAATCTGATCAATGTCCATATCGCAAAGCTGCGCCGCAAGCTGGAACGGCCGGACCGGGCTGCCATGATCGAAACGATCAAGGGCGAAGGGTATCGGTTGGCCGTTTCGTGAACAATCCACCTCTATGAACGGTCCCGCACGGCTGATCGATTTCCGCCACACGACCGCGTTTCGCCTGACGGCGGGGCTGACCGGCGTGTTTGTGGTCGCGATTTTTGCCGCGCTATGGCTGATTTATGCGCAGACCAGCGCCGAGCTGAACAATCGCACCGACCTGACGATCGTGACCAAGGCGCATATGCTAGCGTCCGGCAGCAGCGCGCAAACGTTCGGCGCAGCGCGTTTGGCGTTGCACGATTCAACCCGGCGGTTGGAAGGTGTGGCCGTGTTTGACAACGCGGGCCACCTGCTGGTCGGCGACCCCGGCCTGGCGCCGCCGTTTCCGGTGGGACGGATATTCGAACGGCGCAATGGGCCGCGCGGAGCACCGGTGCGCGCGCTGGCTCTAAACACGGCCGGGGGGAAAATGGCCGGTGGGCTGATCGTAGTCGTGTCGCGCGATGTCACACCGATCCTGGATCTGCGCGCGCGCATTCAGGGAATCATGTGGGTTACCGGCGCCGGAGCGGTCGCCGTGGCGCTGGGCGCCGGGCTGCTGCTCAGTCTGGGGCCGATGCGGCGCATCCGCCGGCTGGAGGCGACTGCGGCGCGGATTGCGATGGGCGAGCTCGATCTGCGGATCGTGGTCGGTGGGCGCGGCGATGAATTCGACATGATCGCCGCGATCATCAATGTCATGGTCGAGGAAATCGAGCGGCTGTTGCGCCAGGTCAAAGGCGCAACCGATGCGATCGCACACGATCTGCGCACGCCCTTGTCGCATGTCCGCACCCGGCTGGAACGGATTGCGCTACTGCCCGTGCTGGCCGATCATCCCGATGGCGATGCGGCGACATTGTTGCTGGGCGCGCGCGACGAGCTGGATGCGGTGCTGGCGCGATTTCGCGCGCTGTTGCGGATGTCGGAGCTGGAGGCGTCGCATCGCCAGGCCCATTTTGCGGCGTTTGACGTATCGGACATGGCGCGGGACCTGGCCGAATTGTATGACCCGCTGGCCGAAGAGCGCGGCATCACGCTGGTCGCCAGCGGTGATGCCGCGCTGACCGTGCGGGGCGATGAACGGCTGTTGTTTGAAGCGGTCAGCAATCTGGTCGAGAATGCGATCAAATTCAGTCCGGTAGGCGGTAAAATCGGCATTTGCGTGACAGGTTGTGACGACTGTGTCGCGTTGACCGTGACCGATCAGGGCCCGGGCATTGCGCCAGCAGAGCGTGCGCTCGTACTCGAGCGGTTTCAGCGGGGCAGCGGCGCGGCGGCGATCCCGGGCTTTGGCCTGGGGCTCAGCCTGGTTGCGGTGATCGTTGCCGTCCACGGGTTCGTGCTGGAACTTGACCCGGCGGGCGATGGGCCCGGACTTGCCGCGCGGATTATCGCGCCGCGCGCGTAGTTTGTGCCTCCGGCGGGCAAGGGCGATTGCCCTTGCATCCCTTTACTATCCACCTTGGCGCACCTTTGGCTGGTCATATCCCGCCGCTTGCGTTGGCAGACTTTCCAGCCGCTGCGCGGCGAGGCGCATCATCCGAAATAGCGCGCGAAGCAAGACGGTAACGGGATGCAAGGACAATCGCGCTTGCCCGCCAGAGGCCTCCTCCAGCTTCAAATTCGCCGCGTGAATTTTTCTTTATTTGCCGCCCCCGCCGCGCACCGGCACAGCGCCGGGCATGTTGCAACTGGTCAAGATCGCCCTGTCGAAACCGATCACATTTGTGGTCATGGCCATTCTGATCGTGCTGGGCGGGTCGATCGCCTGGGTCACCACGCCGACCGATATCTTTCCCGACATTCGCGTGCCGGTGATCGCCGCAGTATGGCAATACAACGGCCTGGCCCCGCGCGACATGTCGGGCCGGGTCATTTATTATTACGAGCGCCAGCTGACCTCCACGGTCAACGATATCGAGCATATCGAAAGCCAGTCGTACAACGGCATCGGCGTGGTCAAGATTTTCTTTCGCGCCGGTGTCGATATCCGCACCGCGACCGCACAAGTCACAGCCGCATCGCAGACCGTGCTGAAACAATTGCCCGCCGGGATCACCCCGCCGCTGATTCTGAATTACAACGCGTCGACCGTGCCGATCCTGCAAATGGCCTTGTCGTCACACACCCTGTCCGAACAGCAAATGTTCGATGTCGCCCAAAACCAGATCCGGTCGGGGCTGGCCACGGTCCAGGGTGCGGCAATGCCATCGCCGTATGGGGGCCGCGTCCGCCAGATCCAGATCGATATCGATCCGCAGGCGTTGCAGGCGCGGCATTTGTCCGCTGCCGATGTTGGCACTGCGCTCGCCGCGCAAAACCAGGTCATTCCCGCCGGCACCGCGCGGATCGGCGCGTTTGAATACAATGTCCGGCTGAACAATGCGCCCGAGGCAATCGACGCGCTGAACGATCTGCCGATCCGCACTGCCGATGGCACCACGGTGTTCATGCGCGATGTCGCCAATGTCCACGACGGATCACCGCCGCAACAAAACGAAGTGCGCGTCAATGGGCAGCGTTCGGTGCTGCTGACTCTGTTAAAGGCGGGCAATGCGTCGACGATCGCGATTGTCCAGGATGCGCGCGCGGTCGTCCGACGGCTGCGCCCGTCCTTGCCCGATGGCTTGACCATTGATTTCCTGTCCGACCAGTCGCTGTTTGTGAAGGCCGCGATCGACGGCGTCGTACGCGAAGGCGTGATTGCCGCCGCGCTGACCAGCATGATGATTCTGTTGTTCCTGGGGTCGTGGCGATCAACCGTGATCATCGCGATATCGATCCCGCTCGCCATTCTGGCTGCGGTGATGGCGCTGGCGGCGACCGGCGAAACCTTGAACATCATGACGCTCGGCGGGCTGGCGCTCGCGGTCGGAATCCTGGTCGATGACGCGACCGTCACGATCGAAAACATCAACTGGCATCTCGAACAGGGCAAAGCCGTCGAGGCCTCGATCATCGATGGCGCAAAACAGATCGTCCAGCCCGCATTTGTGTCACTGCTGTGCATTTGCATCGCATTTGTGCCGATGTTCTTTCTGGGCGGGGTCCCGGGCTATCTGTTTGCGCCAATGGCCAAGGCGGTGGTGTTTGCGATGATCGCCTCGTTCACCTTGTCGCGCACATTGGTGCCGACAATGGCCAACTGGCTATTGCGCGAGCATGCCGGCCCAGCGACTCAGGCGCAGATGATCAGCCATGATGCAATGACCGGCCACCGCGGATCGCACAATGTGCTGCGCCGGTTTCAGCATGGGTTTGAACGCCGCTTTGAAACGTTTCGGGCATGGTATGTCGCCGCTTTGCGCGTTGCGCTGGTCAACCGGCGGATGTTTGTGATCGTGTTCATGGGCGTCGTGCTCGCCAGCTTTGCGCTCGTGCCATTCCTTGGCCGTGATTTCTTTCCGGCGGTCGATTCAGGCCAGATCAGCCTCCATGTGCGCGCGCCGACGGGCACCAAGCTGGAAGAAACCGCCGCGCTGTTCGACCATGTCGAAGCGCGTATCCGCGCCGATTTGCCGCGGTCGGAAACCGGCACGGTGATCGACAACATCGGCATGACGGTGTCGGGGATCAACATGGCCTATTCCAACAGCGGCGGCATCGGCCCGCAGGATGGCGATATCCTGATCACACTGAATGAAGGGCACCGCGCCACGGCGGGTTATGTCCGGCAACTGCGCCAGGACCTGCCGCGCGCGTTTCCGGGCTGCACATTTTCGTTCCTGCCTGCAGATATCGTCAGCCAGATCCTGAATTTCGGCGCGCCGGCGCCGATCGACGTGATCGTCGCGGGGCCTGACACTGCTGCCAACGAGGCCTATGCCGAACGCGTGGTCAACCAATTGGGTGACATCGCGGGTATCGCCGATGTGCGCATCCAGCAGCCCAGCAATTATCCCGAGTTGAAAGTCGATATCGACCGGGCGATGTCCGATCGCGTCGGCATTACCGAAAACGACGTCACCCGCGCGCTGTCGGTCAACCTGGCCGGGTCGTTCCAGGTCGCGCCGACGTTCTGGCTCAACCCCAAAAACGGCGTGTCGTATCCGATCGTGGTGCAGGCGCCCGAATATCGCACCGACAGCATCAGCGCATTGAACAATGTGCCGATTACCGGCACGGGTACCGGCGGTTTCCAGACGCTGGGTGGCCTGGGCGAAGTACACGAAAGCCGCACCGCCGCCGTCGTCAGCCACTATGCGATCCAGCCCGCGATCGACATTTATGCGACCACGCAGGGCCGCGATCTGGGCGCGGTCGCGGGCGATATTCAGCATGTGATCGACGCCACCCGCGACCAGGTGCCCAAAGGCGCGACAGTGACATTGCGCGGCCAGGTCCAGACGATGAATGCGGCGTTTTCGGGGCTGATCCTGGGGCTCGCAGGCGCGGTCGTGCTGATCTACCTGCTGATCGTGGTCAATTTCCAAAACTGGATCGACCCGCTGGTGATTATCACCGCGCTGCCCGCCGCGCTGGCCGGGATCGTGTGGATGCTGTTTGGCACGCATACCACGCTGTCGGTCCCCGCGCTGACCGGAGCGATCATGTGCATGGGCGTGGCGACCGCCAATTCGGTGCTGGTGATCACATTTGCCCGCGAACGGCTGGATGCAACCGGCGATGCGATGCGCGCCGCGCTCGAGGCCGGGGCGACACGGTTCCGCCCGGTCTTAATGACCGCGCTGGCGATGATCATCGGCATGGCGCCGATGGCGCTGGGCCTGGGCGAAGGCGGCGAACAGAACGCACCGCTGGGCCGCGCGGTGATCGGCGGGCTGGTGTTTGCAACCCTTGCCACGCTGGTGTTCGTGCCGGTGGTGTTCAGCATCGCGCACCGCCGGTTTACCGGCGAAACAGAGCGCCGCCGCACCGGCCATGCGACACACAAGATTCACAAGGAAATGACCCATGTCTGATCCACTCCAGCGCGATTCCGGGGATTTGACCGATGCCGCGCCGCCCAAAGGCCTGGCCCGTGCCGGCCTGATTGCGGCAGGTGCCGCACTGCTGGTCGTGGCCGGCGGAGTTTATGTCAGGACGCGCGATTCGCAGGTGGCGCAAACCACGTCCGATCAACAGGCCGCGCCCAGCGTCCGGCTCATCACCCCGACAACCGGGGGCAAGGTGGACGAACTGGTCTTGCCCGGCACGATGCAGGCTTGGTTCACCGCACATATTTACGCGCGGGTCGGCGGCTATGTCCGCGCCTGGACCCGCGACATTGGCGCCGACGTCGGCATGGATGCGCCGCTGGCGACGATCGACACGCCCGAACTGGATCAGCAGATCATTCAGGCCCGCGCCACCGTTGACCGCGCGCGGGCCGAGGCAACGCTGGCCCGGTCAACCGCCGCACGGTGGAACGATCTGCTGAACAGCAAAGCCGTCTCGGTCCAGGAAACCGACGAGAAAAACGCCGATGCCAAAACCCATGCCGCAGGGGTCGAGGAAGCGATGGCGGCGCTCGGCCGCCTGCTGGCGATGAAGCGCTATGCCACCGTGCGCGCGCCATTTGCGGGCCTGATTACGCAGCGCAATGCCGATATTGGCGATCTGGTCGGGCCCGGCGCAACCAACCAGACACCGATGTTTGCGATGGCCGACGAACGGCGCATCCGTATTTATGTGAATGTGCCGCAGCAATATTCGGCAGCGATGCACACCGGCCTGACCGCCACGCTGAAACTGCCCGATTATCCCGACGAGACATTCCCTGCGACCCTGACCGATCAGTCACACGCGATCGATCAGCGCAATGGATCGCTGCAAGTGCAGCTGAAAACCGACAATCCGGGATTCAAATTGAAGCCCGGAGGCTATGCCCAGGTCCACTTTGCGCTGCCCGGCGTGGCGACGCAATTGATCGTGCCATCGGGCGCGCTCGTGCTACGCGACCATGGCAGCCAGCTCGGGACGGTTACTGCGACCCGCAATGGACTGGGCCACGTCCATCTGATCCCGGTTATCGTCGGGCGCGATCTGGGTGGCAAAGTCGAGATCAGTTCCGGCCTGACTCCAACGACCCAGATCATTGCCAACCCACCGGACTCGATCAGCGAGGGCGAAGCCGTCCGCACGGAGAGCGGGCATGACTAGGTTGCGGAAAATCCCTGGGTTTCGGCAAATCGCGCTGACCGGCGCCATTATGCTGGTGGCCGGATGTTCGGTTGCACCGGTGTATCATCCGGCGACGATTGCCACGCCCGAAACGTTTCACGAGGGCGGTCCCTGGGCCCCTACTACCAAAGCAGGCGCTGCCAAAACAGGCGCTGCCGAAACAGGTGTGACCGCACCAATCGTGCCCGACTGGTGGCGCGCTTTCGGCGATCCGCAACTTGATACGCTGGAGGGCCAGCTGTCCAGCACCAGCCCGACACTCGCCGCCGCGCTCGCGCGCAGTGACGAGGCGCGCGCGGCGCTGCGGATCGCGCAATCCGACGCATTGCCGACGATCGGCGCGGCCGCCAACCCGGGCTATAACCGCCAATCCAACGACCGCCCGTTGCGCAGCAGCACGCAAGAAACGCAATATGGCAACAACCAGATCGGCCTGACCGCCAGTTACGAGGTGGATTTGTGGGGCCGGGTCCGCAATTCGATCGCGAGCGGGCGCGCCAAAGCCGAGGCCAGCACCTGGGACACCGCCGCGATCCGCCTCAGCCTGCAGGCCCAACTGGCCACCAGCTATATCACCTTGCGCGGGCTCGACGCGGAATCAGACTTGCTGAAACGGTCGATTGCCGCGTTCACGCAAGCGGATACTGTCGTCCGCGCCCGCTTTTCAGGCGGTGTCGCGACCGGCATCGATACCGGTCGATCGGGCGCGCAGCTGGCGGATGCGCAGGCGCAATTGGCCGATGTGCTGGCCGCGCGCGCAAAGCTGGAACACGCGATCGCCAGCCTTGTCGGCAGTCCAGCCTCATCATTTGCGATCGCGCCCGCCAGTGGCACATTGACAGTCGCGATCGCGCCCGTCGGCCTGCCCGCCACGCTGTTGCAACGCCGGCCCGACGTGGCGGCGGCCGAACGCCGGATGTATGCCGCGAACCGTTCGATCGGGGTCGCGCGCGCGGCGTTTTTCCCCACGGTCGACCTGGCGGCGTCTGGCGGCACCAACGCCACCACGATTGCCGGGCTGGCCATGGCATCCAATGTGTTTTGGGCGCTGGGCCCTGCGATCGCGATGACCGTACTCGACGGTGGCCGCCGCAGCGCCGGTGTACGTGCCGCGCGGGCCCGCTGGGACGAAGCCGCCGCCGATTATCGCACCACCGCGCTGACCGCGTTTCAGGAGGTCGAAGACAGCCTGTCCGCGCTCCACCATTTTGGCGATGAGGACAGCGCCGCCGCGCGCGCTGCGGGGCAGGCGCAACAGGCGGCAGACTTGTCGATGATTCGCTATGAAAAGGGCGCGTCCAATTACCTCGACGTGGTCATTGCGCAGACCACCGCGCTGTTCCAACAACGCCGCGCGATCGAGGTCCATACGTTACGCCTGAATGCCACAGTGTCGCTGGCGCGGTCGGTCGGCGGGGGATGGCAGGCATAGAGCGACCATTGCACACCGCGTAAATGGTGGCACAGTGCGGCGATGTTGCGCACCATATTCCCAGCTGCCCTGATCCCAGCCCTCATCCCAGCCCTCATCCCAGCCCTTATCGTTGCAAACGCCCCGGCTGCATGGGCCGCGCCCGGTCCTGACGAAGTGGCATTTCGCGCAACCTATCGCACGCTGGTCGAAACCGACACCACGCTGGCGCATGGCGATTGCACCGTGGCGGCGACGCGCATGGCCGACATCTTGCGCGCTGCAGGCTTTTCCGATGACCGGTTGATTGCTTATGCCGCGCCCGACCATCCCCGCGAAGGTGGGCTGGTGGCAATCCTGCCTGGGCATTCGGCCACGCTCAAACCGCTGCTGCTGGTCGCGCATATCGATGTGGTCGAGGCCAGGCGCGAAGACTGGCCCCGCGATCCGTTTGCCCTGACCGAAACCGCCGGATATTTCCACGCGCGCGGCGCCTATGACGACAAAGCCCATGCCGCCATTTTCGTCGATGCCATGGCCAATCTGGCGCGAACCCATGCCAAACCCAAACGTACGATCAAACTGGCGCTGACCTGCGGCGAGGAAACCAACGGCGCATTCAACGGCGCGCAATGGTTGTCCGCCAACCGCCGCGACCTGATCGACGCAGCGTTTGCGTTAAACGAAGGCGGCGGCGGGCGCACCGATGGTGCGCTAAACGAAGGCGGCGGCGGGCGCACCGATGGCAAATCCATTGGTACAGGCGGAAAGGTCATTGCCCAGACCATCCAGGTCGGCGAAAAAACCTTTGCCAATTTCGTCCTCGAAACGCGCAATCGCGGCGGCCACAGTTCGGCCCCCCGCCCCGACAACGCGATCTATCAACTGGCGCACGCGCTCGACCGGATCGAGGCGCACACTTTCCCGGTTGAATTCACGCCCACCACCACCGTCTATTTTCACGATGTCGGCACCGCGCGCGGCGGGCCGATGGGCCAGGCCATGATCGCGCTCGCCGCCGATCCTACCGACAAAGCTGCGCTGTGGCGGGTCGATACCGACGCGTTCCTGCATTCAAACATCCGCACGACATGCGTTGCGACGATGCTCGACGCTGGCCATGCGCCCAATGCGCTGCCGCAACGCGCACGCGCCACGGTCAATTGCCGCATTTTCCCCGGCCACACTGTCGATGCGATCGGCCACGAACTGGAACGCGTGATCGGCGACCGGGATGTCACCGTGACCGCGCTGGCGCCGCTGCGCCCCGCACCGCCCCCGCCGCCGCTCGACCCACTGGTGATCGACCCGGCGCGCAAGCTGGTCGCGAAATACTGGCCCGGCGTCACGCTCGTCCCGGCCATGGCCAATGGCTATACCGACGCCACATTCCTGACCGCCGCAGGCATCCCGACATATGGCGTGCCCGGGCTGTGGGGCGATCCCGATGGCAATGGCGTTCACGGCCTGGATGAACGCATCGCAGTGCAATCGTTGCTGACGGGCCGCCTGTTTCTCGACGACCTGATCCGCGCTTACGCATTCTGATACATTTCTGATACCGGCCCGTTCCGTTCCCGAAAAAGCAATTCAAACCATGATCGCACGTATTCTGGCGGGCGCCGCGCTCGCCGCGATGGCCACGCACAGCGCCTTGGCCGCCCAGGTCGCGCAAGATCCCAGCCAAGCCGCATTCCGCGCGACGTACAAGGAACTGGTCGAAACCAACACCACGTTGTCATCGGGCAGTTGCACGCTCGCCGCACAGCGCATGGGCGCGCATTTGAAAGCCGCCGGGTTTACCGACGATCAGATCACCTATTTCGCCACCCCCGAACACCCGAAGGAAGGCGGCCTCGTGGTGATCCTGCCCGGCACGTCCACGACTGCAAAGCCGATCCTGCTGCTCGCGCATCTCGATGTGGTGGAGGCCAAACGCGCCGACTGGACGCGCGATCCGTTCACGCTGGTCGAAGAAAACGGCTATTACTGGGCGCGCGGCACATTCGACGATAAATCGATGGCCTCGGTCTGGGTCGACAGCATGGCCCGGCTGAAAGCAAACAAAGTCAAATTGCGCCGCACTCTCAAACTCGCGCTGACATGCGGCGAAGAAACCAGCGGCGCCTTTAACGGCGCGCAATGGCTGGCGCAAAACAAACGCGACCTGATCGACGCCGAATTCGCGCTGAACGAAGGCGGCGGCGGCCGCACCGACGGCAAACGCCTGACAGATGGCGGCCACATCGTCGTCATGTCAGTCCAGGTCGGCGAAAAAGCCTCGCAAGACTATCGCGTCGAGGCCCGCAACCCCGGCGGCCACAGCTCGATCCCGATCAAGGACAACGCGATTTACGAACTGTCCGACGCGCTGCTCCACTTGCGCGATTTCGACTTCCCCGCCGAGCTCAATGACACCACGCGCGCCTTTTTCGCCAGACGCAGCGCCGCGTTTGACGGCGCGACCGGCCAGGCGATGCAAACTGTCGCCACGGCCGCGCCGGGTAGTGACGCGTTCAAACAGGCCGTCACGGTGCTTGACCAGGACCGCGGCTTTCACTCGACACTGCGCACGACATGCGTTGCCACGATGCTCGACGGCGGCCACGCCACCAACGCCCTGCCCCAACGCGCCGGCGCAATCGTCAATTGCCGCATTTTCCCCGGCCGCAGCTTTGAAGAGATTCGCACCACGCTGGCCCGGGTGCTGGCCGACTCCAAATTGACAGTCACGACTGTCGAGCCCGACCAACCGATCGGCAAAGCCCCGCCGTTGGACCCCCAGGTCATCCACCCGATGGAGCTCCTGACCGCCAAATTCTTCCCCGGCGTGCCCCTGGTGCCGACCATGTCGACCGGCGCGACCGACGGCATTTACCTCGAAGCAAAGGGCATTCCAACGTATGGCGTGCCTGGCATGTGGGCGAACCCGGACTTCAACGGCATCCACGGGTTGAACGAACACCTCGAAGTGGCGTCGCTGTTGAAAGGCCGCGCGTTTTTGTACGAGCTTGTGCAGGCTTATGCGAAATGAGGGGTTGAATGACTTCGCCTCAGTCGTGGTCACTCATGCCCGGCATGCGGATACGAGGGATCACGACCTTTTTCTGCTTTTCACTCAGAAATGCCCGGACTGCGTCGTTGATGAATTTGCTGTCCGCGACAGTCGCGCCAGCGCCAGCGGGATGGCCCCATAGCGATGGGATGGGCTTGAACGTGACCTGCGGGATCAGCCTGGCTTCGTAGCGGGCGTCTTCGATGGGGAAATAAAGGTCGGTCATGCTGGGCATGTACAGGATCGGGGTTCTGATTGCGCGCAGCGCGGCCTCGATCTGGCCGCTATAACGGGGGGTGGTGCCGATATCGTGGCGTTGCCAGGCGCGCATTTGCAGGATCAGGTCGTTGGCGTCGGCGCCGGGGATGAATTTGGTGCGGTAGGTGGCGATGACTTTGTCCAGGGTGATGTCGGCGGGGGCACCGACCCGCCACAGTTCGCGGCGCCACCATTCCTGCGAATAGAGCCAGGCGGTCCACACCAGATTGAACGCCTCGATACCTTTGGCGGGTGGGACTTTGTAGTCGCCATTGGCAAACACCGGATCGGCGGCGATGGCGGCGATCTGGCTTTCCAGGCGAACGACGCCGTGGCCATAGGTTTTGGCCGTGCCAGATGTGGCAACGATGCGGTCGGCGAAATCGGGGTGGCTGACCGCCCATTGGAACGCCTGTTGCGCGCCCATCGAAAACCCGATGATCGCGCGAACATGTGTCACGCCGTATTGATATTTGAGCAATTGGCGCACGATTTCGACATTGTCGCGGATGGTCGTAATCGGGAAGCGCGGGCCGTGGAACGGTTCCGGGGTGTTGCTGGGCGACGAAGACCGCCCGTTGCCGAACATTTCGGTTGCGACGATGAAATAGCGATCAGGGTCGAGCGCGCGGGTCTTGCCGATCAGCCAGTCATAGCCATGCCAGTCAGCCATATAGTGCGACGGGACCAGAATGACATTGTCGCCAGCCACATTCAGCGTGCCGTATGTGCCATAAACAATCTTTGCGACGGGCAGGACGGTGCCGGATTCGGTTCTGAAATTGGTGATTTCATAGCTGTGCTCTTCGCCTTTTGGCGCGGTTTCCGGTACCGTCTGCGCGGTCGCAATCGGTACTGTGGCAACTGCACCAAGGATCAGGCAGATCGCGGCGCCAAATTTTGGAAAAGACATGCAAGGCAGCTCCAACAACCGGGGACAAGCCATTGGTGTGCCATCGCGCGTGGCAACCGCGCAACAACCCTTTTGATCCTAACTAGGGTCGTTGGACCCCCTTGCGCTGGTTTAGCGGGCCCGAGCCGATCGCAGGAACACCCCTTACACCCGTGACCCCGCTGACACCCTGCTGGCCCACGGTTCCGTTGACCCGGTTCGCTGCACCTACCGAGGGCCTGCCGGCGGTGGTCAGGCCGTTGCGGTACAGCGGAGCAGGTCTGACCTGGTGGAGTGTCAGCTCTCGGCCCGTCTTCGGGGCGCCGATCGTGGTCGGGGTGCCCGGAATGGCGCGATTGACTTCGCCAGTGTTGACGCCCGGTGCCCCCGGCGTGCCCGGAATGGCGCGATTGACTTCGCCAGTGTCGACGCCCGGTTCAGTCACACCGACGCCGACATGCGCAACCTGGGCATAGGCGGGCGCCGCGTTGGCGAGCGCAACCGCGCAGGCGGTTGTCGCAATAATCCTGATCATCGGCAGTCTCCGGCATCCGGTCGCAAGACATTTGACCGGGCTAAACGGGAATGATGCACGAACAGGCCGTTTTGATCCATGGCCGCGTCGTTTCTGTGCAAATAAATACCGGCCGCAGATACGACAAAGGCGCAGCGGGGGCCGCTGCGCCTTTGCGATTGGGGTGTGCCGATCAACTGACGTAGGGCGTCAGGACTATTTCCACGCGGCGGTTGGCGGCACGACCCGTGATCGTGGCGTTTGATGCGACTGGCTTGGTCTTGCCAAAGCCTTCGACATGCATCCGGGCAGGCACGACGCTGCGTTCGGCCGGATAGCTTGCCACAGTGTCGGCGCGCTGTTCGGACAGGACCTGGTTATAGCTCTGGCTGCCGACCACGTCGGTGTGGCCGTCAAAGTCGATATACGCCGCCGGGTGTTTCGACAGCGTGTGGGCAACGGCATCGAGCACGGGCTGAAAGCGCGGCTGAATGTCGTGTGTGTTGAACGCGAATGTCACATCGCTCGGCATTTCCAGCACGATCTGCTGACCATGACGGATCACTTTGACCCCGGTGCCGCGCAAGTCGTGTTGTAACACCTGGTACTGGTTGTCGATATAGGCCGGGCATCGGTATATGCGACCGGCGCGATGCCCGCGTCATAAATCGCGAAGCGGCGTGCAGCGTAGTCGGGGATGGCCGGCACCACGACAATATGGGGTGATATCTCGTTCCAGCGCGGGGCGTATGGTCGCAGCCGTGGCGACGACGCGGCTGGTGGCGCTGGTCGCGGTGGTAACAACGCGGCCATTGACGTTTTCGACCAGCTTGGTCGCGGCGGTAACTTTGGTGGGCTTTGGCGTCCGGACATGCTCGTTGGCACGCGCGGCCGAATTCACTGTGGTGTTGGCATTGTCACCATTCACATCCAGATCGCCTCGCAGGCCACCGGTCGACAGACCGCCGCCGAAACCGCCGCCCCCATGCTGCCGCCAAACCTCCAGCCCAAGCCCCCACCAAGCCCGCCACCGATCTGCTGGGCATGGCCCGGGCCGCAAGACCAAGCGCGAGAGTGAGTACAGTGGTGGTGGCAAGAGCCTTGATCATCGTTCGTCTCCATCCAGTTCGCTGGCGGAGTTTCAAAAACCAGCTTCTGGTCAGGGAGACGCATGGCGGCCGGGATTTAATCCACAAGCCTGCAATTTTTTGGGCGAATTTTTCAAATGCCTTTGCGGCAGGTATCGCACAAGATGCCACGGCCCGTGCGCGGGCTTGGCGCAATCGCCTCATGGTTGGCACGTTCGAGCATGTCGCGGGCGTCGTCTCCGCTGCGCAGCGCCGCCAGGCGTGACGCCGCGAGCGGTGCAGCAAACGACGTACCGCGCAACCGCCCTGCCCGTCCGTCAAGGCCGATCGCGGTCAGGTCTGCGCCGGGTGCGGCGTAGTCGAGATGCAGTGCATGGCCTGCCTCGAACAACACATGGTTGTGCGCATCGACACCGGTCACTGCGACGACGCCGGGATACGACGCGGGGTATGCCGCTGGCGCGGCGCTGCCATCGTTGCCGACGGCGGCGACGACGACCAGTCCGCGCGCCTGGACTCTGGCGACCGCGCGCGCGAGCAAGGGGTTGGCCGGTCCGACCAGGCTGATCGACACAACCCGAACGCCATGGTTTTGCATCCAGCCAAGCGCGCGCGCGATCGCCAGCGCATCGCCACCAGCCGGATCGGTGCCATAGACATCCGCGACATAAATGCGCCCGGCGCCGGCGCCTGCCAGCAACGATGCAATCGCCTGGGCATGCGCGTCGGGGTGGGGCGCGCCACTGGCAAACCCGGCCTGATCTGCGACGCGGGCGGTAAGGCGAACGCCCCCATCAATCATTCCAACGCGCGTGTTGCCCGATGCAGGGTTGGCGAGCGGTGGGCTGGTAGCGGGCGCCGCGCCGCTTGCCATAGCGCCTGCACTAAAGAAATGGATCTGGTCAGCGCTCACCGTGCGCCCGGGCAGCGCTTCACGCAATTTGTGTAGCGCGCTGGACAGGCCTTTGCCGGGCGGCGTGCGCAATCGGGCATAGCCAAGGCTCAGGCCATCCAGATCGCCCTGCTCAACCAGCGTAAAGCCAGCCTCCGCCGCGATTTGCAGCGCCGCCGGATCGGGATCGAGCAGCAGAACTTCGTGCGCGCGGGCGGGCTGCCCGGTATCATCCCGTTCAACCGTGCCGCGATGTGCCTCGACAAATGTATCGAGCCGGTCGAGGCGCAGTGTCGCCAGACTTTCAATCGTGTGGCCAAGCGTGGCGGTAGTGTGCAGGACATCGCCGGTTACGCCTGAAACGCGACCGGGCACGCTGTTGACTGCTGGCCCACCCAGGCCTTGCGCGATCGCGGCCACGGGCAGCGCCACGGCGAGCCCCAGCAGAATGGCGCGTTTCATCATATGACCGGTAGCCAAAACGTCGCCTTTCCAAAAAACGCGATACCTTTATGGATGAAACGACGATGCCCGTCCGTTTAATGCAGTGAAAGGCACAAATAATTGGCTCCGGAAGCATTTGGCGACGAGCTGGTGCAATTGCTGCCCCGTATGCGGCGGTTTGCACGTGGCCTGGCGCGCGATGGCGCCGATGGAGACGATTTGTGTCAGGCAACGATCGAGCGCGCGCTCAAGTCCAGCCAGCAGTGGCAGGGCGGCACGCGGCTCGACGCGTGGGTGTATACGATCATGCGCAATATCTGGGTTGATCAGGTCAGGGCCCGCAACCGCCGCAGCCAGACATTCGTCACCGAAGAGGCGGGGCTGGACGTGGGCGATGCTGGTGATGCCGCGATCGAGGCGCATGTGGAACTGGGCAATGTCGGTCGCGCGATGGGCCAATTGCCACACGACCAGCGCGAGGCGGTGATGCTCGTGCTGGTCGAAGGGTTTGCGTATAAAGAGGCTGCGGAAATCATCGGATGCCCGATGGGCACGCTGACATCGCGATTGGTGCGCGGGCGCGAGGCGCTGATGCGCGCCCTGGGAGAGGCGGCATGACCGTGTCAGGCAAAGACGTGATCGCCTATGTCGACGGCGAACTGGATGACGCAGCGCGCGCACGCATTGCCGATGCGGCGCAGCGCGATCCCGCGCTGGCGGCCCGGATCAGTGCCGAACAGGCTTTGCGTAATCAAGTGCGCGGGCATTTTGCCCCTGTGGCGCAAGAACCGGTGCCACAGGACTGGATCGCGTCGATCCGCACGGCAACTGCGGCGCCCGCTACCACGTTAAATGTCGTCAGCATGGATGCCGCGCGAGCAGCGCGGGCCCAACGGTTGCAGGTGCCCGCGCGGGGCAGGGGCAGCGGCAAACTCTGGGTGGGCGCAGCCATTGCGGCCTCGCTCGTCGTCGGCGTGATGATCAGCGACCGGATGCATCAGCCCGTGATGTTGGTTGCGGGCAAGCCCGTGATGCTGGTCGCGAGCAAGGACGGCCTGGTCGCATCGGGCGAACTGGCGCAAGCGCTCAATACCCAGCTGGCCTCCTCCCAGGGCAGCGTGCCGATCCGCATTCTGGGCACGTTCAAACGCCAGGGCGGCGATACCTGCCGGGTGTTTGCCGGCGCTGCTGTATCGGGCATTGCCTGCCATGACGGCGGCGGATGGCAGATGCAGCAAGTCGTGCCCGGCGCAAAAGCGGCATCTGCGGCGGCATCCGGCGCCTATCGCCAGGCCGGCTCGGATCAGGCCGGGTTGATGGTGCAGGCGCAAGCGATGATGGTGGGTGATCCGTTCGATGCCGCGCAGGAGCGGGCGGCGCGCGATCACTTGTGGCGCTGACAATCTTGCGGGCTTCACTTTGTGCGCTTACGCCATGCGCTTACGCTCGTACGCTGCCCGATTGTGCAAAAAGCGGTGTCTTTCGCGGGCAACTGGGCACTGAGCGCTTGACGAGGGACTCCGTCCTGTGTTGCAACCCATTTCATGCATAATCCCATGCGTCATCAATTGGTCATGCGGGTATCCCATGTCTTCCGGTGTGGAAGCAGCGGGGCTTTCATGATGAATGTCCGGGCCGGAGCATGCTTCACAAGGCGTTGATGGAAAGGGCGGCTGCGGCCAGGCCCAATAGCGGCGATTTCGCCGAGGGTTTCAGTGTTGCCCGCTATGTGGCGGATGCGGGGTTTGCCGGCCACGGCAGCAGCCGGCATCTGTCCAATTGCCCGGCGCTGGTGTTGAACGCCGATTACACCCCGCTCAGCTATTATCCGCTCAGCCTGTGGCCGTGGCAGACCGCGATCAAGGCGGTGTTTCTGGAACGCGTGGATATCATCGCCAGTTACGAGCGAGAGGTGCATTCGCCGTCGTTAGACATGAAAATCCCCTCGGTCATCGCACTGCGCCAATATGTCCGGCCCAGCGAATTTCCCGCGTTCACCCGGTTCAACCTGTTTTTGCGCGACCGGTTCATGTGCCAGTATTGCGGCAGTTATGACCATCTGACATTCGATCATGTCGTGCCGCGCCGGTTGGGCGGGCGCACCACATGGGAAAATGTCGCGGCGGCCTGCGCCCCGTGCAACATGAAAAAGGGCGGCCGCACCCCCGAACAGGCGCGTATGCGTTTGATGGAGGAACCGATCCGCCCGACCACCTGGCAATTGCAGGACAAAGGCCGCGCGTTTCCGCCCAATTTTCTGCACGAAAGCTGGCGCGACTGGTTGTATTGGGATGTCGAATTGGAAGGGTGATCGCCAGACAAACGCCGCTCAGTGTCCGCGTTTTTACGCCTTTTCGAGTTTTGATGCGCCTTTGAGGAACAGCAGCAGCGCGATCACCGCGATCACCGCCGACACCAGCATCGGCATGGTCGGCAAATAGATCCATGCGTCGGCACCGCTAAACCGCGCAAGCGTCTGCGCATACAATGGCGGGCCGATGATTTGTGCGATCGCTGCGATCGACTGGACTGCGCCTTGTAATTCGCCCTGGCTGCGCGCATCAACCACGCGGCTGTTCAGGCCCGAGATCGACGGCTGGACAAAGCCCTGGAGCGAACCGACTGCAATCGCGCTATAAACCATCCCCGTGGTGGTCGCGATGCAATACATCACCGCCGACACGCAGATCGCCCCGACCCCCAGCACGACCGCGCCGCGTTCGCCGATGCGCGGCAGCACGCGGCGCAGCGCAAAACCCTGCACCACCGCCGAAGTCAGTCCGACGACGGCCAGCGCCAGCCCGACCTGGCGTGCGGTATAGCCATATGCCGCAATCGCCATATACGACCACACCGCCGGATAAACGATATGCGCCAGTTGCCAGGTGCCCAGCGCGGCGACGAACCACAGCACGGTCGCATTCTGTTTGCGCAGCGCGCGCAGCGATCCCAACGCATTGGCCTTGCGCCATTCAAACGGGCGGCGATCGGTGAGTGGCAGTGATTCTTTCAGGAAAATCAGCCCGAACACAAAATTGGCCAGCGCCAGCACGCTCGCGGCAAGGAACGGCAGCCGTTCGCCATATGACCCCAGAATCCCGCCAAGCGCCGGGCCGACGACAAACCCCACGCCAAACGCCATGCCCATCAGGCCAAAGCTGGCGGCGCGCTTTTCGGGCGGGGTGATATCGGCGATATAGGCATAGGCCGCCGAATAGCTCGCCCCGGTTACCCCCGCCAGCAACCGCCCGACAATCAACCAGCCAAACACCGGCGCGGCAAATTGCAGCAGATAATCAAGCCCGAGCGCCAGCACCGAAGCAAGCAAGACCGGCCGGCGCCCAAACCGATCGGACAAATTGCCGATAATCGGCGCGCACACGAACTGCATCGCGGCATAACCCGCGCCCAGCCATCCGGCATAACCGGCCGCGGCGTTGATCGGCACATGAGCGAGATGCATGATCAGCCCGGGCAGCACCGGAATGACAATGCCAAACCCAAGCATGTCGATCAGCACGATGGCAAAAACAAAGCCGATCGAGGCGCGGTGTTGCATGGTCATTCTCCCCGCGCAGGGGATGCGGAATTGTCAGGCAGGCTGCAACCGCTTTTGGAGCGCGGCTTCGCATTCGCCCAGCAGATTGCCCAGGATCTCGGCGACGGGCAGTTCCTCGGTCACCAGCCCGACCGATTGCCCGGCCATGACCGAGCCGCGCTCGACATCGCCATCGATGACTGCGCGGCGCAGCGCGCCCGCCCAGAAATGTTCAATTTCCAATTGCGCGGCGGCCATGTCGAGCCGGCCGGCATCGATCGCCTGCGCCACTTCGATCTGCTTGGCGGTGAATTCTTCGGTGCCCTTGTTCTTCAACGCGCGCACCGGAATGACCGGCAGGCGCGGATCAACCTGGACCGAGGTGGTCGCATCGCGCGCATTAGCGCGGAAAAACGCCTTTTTAAACAACGGATGCGCGATCGATTCGGTAGCAGCAGCAAAGCGCGTGCCCAATTGGACGCCCGCCGCGCCCATTTCCAGATAGCCCGCCATCGCCTCGCCCCGGCCGATCCCGCCTGCAACAAATACGATGTGGTCTTGCGCCAGCGAGGGCAGAAATTCCTGGGCAAGCACGCCGGTTGAAACCGGGCCGATATGCCCGCCCGCTTCGCTGCCCTCGATTACCAGCGCGTCGGCGCCGCTGCGGAACAGTTTTTTCGCCAGCGCCAGCGTGGGGGCAAATACGATGACTTTTGCGCCAAACGCCTTGATCGCCTCGATGCTGCCTTTGGGCGGGATGCCGCCGGCCAGCACGACATGGCTGACCCTGTGGCGCGCGGTCACCGCGATCAGGTCGGTCAGCGCGGGATGCATCGTGATCAGGTTTACGCCAAACGGCCGTTCGGTCATCGCGCGGGTCGCGATGATTTCGGCATCGAGCAACGCGGGCGTCATCGCACCACAGGCAATCACGCCAAAACCGCCGGCATTGCTGATCGCGGCAACGAGATGACGTTCCGAAACCCAGCTCATCGCGCCGCACATCACGGCGTGTTCGCTACCAAGAAATTGTGCGCCACGCGCCATGAGCGCCGCTGTTTTTGGATAGGCGGTCATGCTAATTCGGTTCCCTGATGCGCGGACAATGGCCCCAGACGGGCGATTTGGCGCGACCATTACGGTGGGTGACCGAACTGGGCAAGGGGGACTTGGCCAGAAGGTCTGCCATTGATCGATCAAGGCGATATCTCTGACAGCTTTATACCGTTTAGTCGATCAATCTTACCCTGTTAGAGCGGTGTCAACGAAGACGAAGGAAATGTCCATGAACGCCGAAAGCAAATGCCCGTTCCATGCCGGCGTAAGCCAGACCGCCGTCGCCAACAGCGTGTGGTGGCCAAACCGGCTGGACTTGTCGATTTTGGCGCAGCATTCCAGCAAAGTCGATCCACTGCCCGCCGATTTCGACTATCGCACGGCGTTTTTGGCGCTGGACCTGCACGCGGTAAAAGCAGACATCTTTGCGTTGATGACTGAAAGCCAGGACTGGTGGCCGGCCGATTACGGGCATTATGGCCCGCTGTTCATCCGCATGGCCTGGCACAGCGCGGGCACGTATCGCACATTTGACGGGCGCGGCGGCGCCGGCACCGGCAATCAGCGCTTTGCGCCGCTCAATTCATGGCCCGACAACGTCAATCTCGACAAGGCGCGCATGCTGCTGTGGCCGGTCAAGCAGAAGTATGGCGCGGCGCTCAGCTGGGCCGACCTGATGATCCTGACGGGCAATTGCGCGCTGGAATCGATGGGCCTGCCAACCGCAGGGTTTGGCGGCGGCCGCGAAGACATCTGGGAACCGGAGACCGAAATTTATTGGGGCCCGGAAAGCGAATGGCTGGGCGACAAACGCTATAGCGGCGCCGAACACGGCCGCCACGACCTGGCCGATCCGCTGGCAGCCGTGCAGATGGGCCTGATATACGTCAATCCCGAGGGACCCAATGGCACGCCTGATCCTCAGGCATCGGCACACGACATCCGCGACACCTTTGCGCGCATGGCAATGAATGATGCCGAAACCGTCGCATTGATCGCCGGGGGGCACACCTTTGGCAAAGCGCATGGCAATGGCGATGCCGCCTTGCTGGGCCCCGAGCCCGAGGCCGCACCGATTGAGGCGCAAGGGTTTGGCTGGATCAGCACAAACGGCACCGGGCGCGGCTTCGATGCCATCTCCAGCGGGCTGGAAGGCGCGTGGACGACCGATCCGATCCGCTGGGACAACGGCTATTTCGACGCGCTGTTTGGATATGACTGGGAACTGACACTCAGCCCGGCGGGCGCGCACCAGTGGCAGCCAAAGGGCGACGCGGGCGTGGGCACGGTGCCCGACGCGCATGACCCGGCGATCCGTCACAAGCCGATGATGTTCACCAGTGACATCGCGCTGATCGTCGATCCCGCCTATCGCGCGGTCTGCGAAGATTATCACCGCAATCCGGCCAAACTGGCGCAGGCCTTTGCCGAAGCGTGGTTCAAACTGACCCACCGCGACATGGGTCCGATCACGCGCTATCTGGGCGGCGAAGTCCCCGCGCAGCCACGGATCTGGATGGACCCGCTGCCCGTGCTGGATCACGCCGTGATCGATGCAGGCGACATTGCCGCGCTGAAAACGCAGATCCTGGCCAGTGGCCTGTCGGTTTCGCGCCTGGTCGCGACCGCCTGGGCCTCTGCGTCAACGTTTCGCCATTCGGACAAGCGCGGCGGTGCCAATGGTGCGCGCATCCGCCTGGCCCCGCAAAAGGATTGGGCGGTCAACGATCCGGCCAAACTGGCCAAAACACTGGCGGTGTTCGAACACATCCAGCAGGCGTTTAACGCGTCGACTACTGGGGGCAAGCAAGTCAGCCTGGCCGATCTGATCGTACTGGGCGGTGTTGCCGCGATCGAAAGCGCGGCACGGGCGGGCGGACATGACGTGGTCGTACCCTTCACCCCGGGCCGGACCGATGCCAGTGCGGACCAGACTGACGCAGAATCGTTTGCCGTGCTCGAACCGACCGTAGACGGGTTTCGCAATTATCGCAGCGGCGCTGCGTATCGGTCGGAAGAAGAATTGCTGGTCGACCGGGCGCAGTTGCTTGGCCTGACCGCGCCCGAAATGACCGTGTTGACAGGCGGTTTGCGCGTGCTGGGCGCCAACGCTGGCGACAGCCCGCTGGGCGTTTTTACCCAGCATGTCGGTGTGTTGAGTAATGATTTCTTCCGCACGCTGCTGGCGGCCAGCACCAGCCATGCCTGGCTTGAAACCGAACCCGGCCACTTCACCGCGTTTGATCGCAAGACCGGCCAGGCAGACCTGATCGGCAGCCGCGCCGACCTGATTTTCGGGTCGAATTCACAATTGCGCGCGCTGAGCGAAGTCTATGCCACCAATGATGCGCAAGGTCGCTTTGTCGCAGATTTCGTCAAAGCCTGGACCAAAGTGATGGACGCCGACCGGTTTGACCTGATCTGATCAGGTGCGCTTTGTGGGGCCCGGATTGCACAGCCGGGCCCCTATGAGCGATTTTATTCCGCGTCCAGCCCGTAGGCGGTGTGGAGCACACGCACCGCCAGTTCGGTTTCATCCGAATCGATCAGCACCGAAACCTTGATTTCCGAGGTGCTGATCGCCTGGATATTGATCGCCCGGTCGGCCAGCGCCCGGAACATCGTGGCGGCAACGCCCGCGTGGCTGCGCATGCCGACGCCGACCACCGAAATCTTTGACACTTTGGAATCGGTGGCCAGTTTTTCATAACCAATGCGGGCGCGGTTGGCATCGAGCAGCGCTTTGGTGCGTTCGAGATCCGACTGCGGCACGGTAAACGTGACGTCGGTGTCGGTGTTGGCGCGCCCGACATTCTGGATAATCATGTCGACATTGATATTCGCTTCGGCCAGCGGGCCAAAGATTTCGGCAACTGCGCCGGGCCGGTCCGGCACCGAGGTCAGGATGACTCTGGCGTCGTTCTTGTCGGCGGCAATACCGGTGATCAGCTGGCGTTCCATATCCAGTCCTTCCAATTCATCATCGGACACGATCATCGTGCCAGGCAGAGTGTCGGCGACGGGCGCGGCTTCGTCGATAAAGGACGACAGGACCTGGACGCGGACCTTTTCCTTCATCGCCAGGCTGACCGAGCGGGTCTGCAATACTTTCGAACCGACCGACGCCAGTTCGAGCATTTCCTCGTACGTCACGTTCTTCAGCTTGCGTGCTTTGGCGACGATGCGCGGGTCGGTGGTATAGACCCCGTCGACGTCGGTATAGATGTCGCAGCGATCGGCCTTGATCCCGGCGGCGACCGCAACGGCCGACGTATCCGACCCGCCACGACCCAGCGTGGTGATGCGATTGGCATCCGACAGACCCTGAAACCCTGGAATCACAGCAATCTCGCCCTGGGCCATCGATGCCAGCAAAGCC
>JAYTHT010000601.1:0-23160 GCA_043732365.1 Novosphingobium sp.
AATTCGGCCAGTTTTTCGCGGAACGGCAGCACTTTGAGCCAGCGCGGTTTTTTCAGCGGATCAAAATTGGGCTGATCACAATGGTCGAGGTCGGCAATCGCCTTGTCGCTATAGCGTTCGAATACCGGGTCCTTGGTTTCGCTGGTTTCGCCGGGCAGCGACACCAGCACGATCTTCCCCGCCAGCTTGCCCCGCCATTTGGCGAAATGGTCTTCTTTCGACATCGGCGCGACGATCACCGGCGCGACCAGCGTGCCCGCCGTCGGCTGCGACCATGCCACCGGAATGACCGTCAGCGACAGGACGCGCGGCGCGACCATCGAAACCGCATAACTGTCGAGATTCCAGCCGAGCCCGAAATAGAACGGTTCCTCATGCACATTGCTCAAACCATAGATTTTCAGCAGCGCAACCGCCCAGGCCTGCGCCTTGCGCTAGTTGTCCGAATTGGTCAGGCGCGGGCCGATCCCGTCCATCAGCGCCGACGCCGTGGTCATCACTTCGCCGCAGTTCATCCCTTCATCGATGATTTTCGCAATCGCCGGCGACGGTTCCGGTTCGGCGAGCGCGGGCAGCGGCAGGGCGAATACGAGCAACGCAGTGATCGCAAAACGGTGGGCCAACAAACTGGTCCTTTCACGGGTAACCATCAGTGGCAGATTAACCACGCATCGCACATGTGCAATGGCGCATCACGCCTGACGCGTTATAAGGCAGGCATGACCATCGTCACCCGTTTCGCCCCCTCGCCCACTGGCCACCTGCATGTCGGCAATATCCGCACCGCGCTCAACAACTGGTTGCTGGCGCGCCGTTATGGCGGCCGGTTTTTGTTGCGCATCGATGATACCGACGCGCAACGCAGCCGCGAAGACCATGTGGTCGCGATCCGCGCCGATCTCGCCTGGCTGGGCCTGGATTACGATGCGGAAGTACGCCAGTCGGCCCGCTTTCCGATCTATGAAACCGCGCTGGAGCAGTTGATCGCCAAAGCGCGGGTCTATCGCTGTTACGAAACGCAAGGCGAGCTCGATCTACGGCGCAAAGTGCTGTTGTCGCGCGGGTTGCCGCCGATTTATGACCGTGCTGCGCTGGCCCTGACCGACGCCGACCACGCCGCGCGCGCCGCCGCTGGCGATGCGCCGCACTGGCGGTTTCTGCTCGACCACGACACGCCGATCACGTGGGATGACGCCATTCGCGGGCACCAGAATTTCGACCCGCGCAAGATGTCCGATCCGGTGGTGCGCCGCGCCGATGGATCATGGCTGTATATGTTGCCGAGCGTCATCGACGATATCGCCATGGGCGTGACCGATGTGTTGCGCGGCGAAGACCATGTGTCGAACACTGCCACGCAAGTTCAGATGTTTACCGCGCTGGGCGACCATATGCCGCGTTTTGCGCATGCCGCGCTGCTGACCGGGGCAGAGGGCAAATTGTCAAAGCGACTGGGTTCGCTGGGCGTTGCCGAACTGCGCGAAGCAGGCGTAGAGCCAGAGGCGCTGATCGCGCTGCTGGCCCGGCTCGGCACGTCGGACCCGGTCGATCCCGCGCTCGATGCCGATCACCTGGCCGCCGCATTTGATCTTTCGCTGTTTGGCCGCGCGCCGGCCCGGTTTGACGAAATCGAGCTTAACCGCGTCAACGCTGGTGTGATCCACCGTCTAACCTTTGCGCGTGTCGCCGACCGCCTGCCCGTGGGCATGGATGAGGCAACATGGACCACCATCCGCCCCAATCTGGCCCGCGTGTCAGAGGCATCCGATTGGTGGCAAGTGATCAAAGGCCCGATTGCAGCGTGTGATTTCGATGCCGAAACGCGCGATTATCTCGCGACGGCCGCGGCCTGCGCCGCGACGCTGAATTGGGCCAACGATCCGTGGAGCGCGTTGACCGCCGCACTGAAAGAGGCGACCGGGCGGAAGGGCAAACTACTGTTCCTGCCGCTGCGCCAGGCGCTGACCGGCATGGACCATGGCCCCGACATGAAAGCGCTGCTGCCACTGATTGGACGCGACGAAGCGCTGTTGCGCCTGCGTGCCTAACCTCACGCGCGCCTAACCTCAGGCGCGACCAGAATCAGGCGTGTCCAGAGTCAGGCGTGTCCAGAGTCAGGCGCGTCCGGTGGCGGCAACCAGATGCGCGGGGTCGATACCTTCGCCCCGCCATGTCGAACGCCAGCGGTTTTCGGCCGCCGTGTCGAACAGCACCACCGATTTGCCGGTCGCCGCGTGCCAGCCGTGCTGGCGCATTTCGCCCTCCAACTGCCCCGCGCCCCAGCCGGCATAACCCAGCGCCACCAGCCAGTGCGCCGGGCCACGCCCTTCAGCGATGGCACGCAAGACTTCGAGTGACGCGCTCAGGCTCCATTGGTCGGACACCGGCAACGTGCCCGGCCCTACCCATTCAGCGCTGTGCAAGACAAAGCCGCGCTGTTGTTCGACCGGTCCGCCCGCATGGATCGGCACATCGGGTGCAACGCCCACAGCGATCCCGGTATCGGCAAGCAACCCGTGAAGCGTGACCCCGGGCAGAATAGCGCCAATGCCAATCCCCAGCGCGCCATTGTCATCGTGAACGCACATCGCGATCACCGCATGGTCAAACCGCTGATCACCCATGCCGGGCATGGCGAGCAGGATCCCGCCGTCAAGATAACGTGCTTCGGTCATGGGGTGAAGATAAGCACTGCTGCCGCAAATGGAAGCGTCGGACAGAGGTTCCAATCACAAAGATCCGTTCGAACTTACGCCGCCACTTTGGCGTTGGTGCCGCCGGCCGCCTCGATCAACCGCCGCTCGATCGTGCGCAACCGCGCATCCCCGCTGACTTTGCCGCCCAGCACATCGGTCACATAAAACGTATCGACCGCGCGTTCGCCGTACGTGGCGATATGCGCCGAATGGACGATCAGCCGCGCCTCAAACAGCGCGCGCGCCAAACGGCTGAGCAGCGCCGGGCGATCAAGCGCGCCGATTTCGATCACCGTGAACCGGTCCGAGGCCTTATGATCGAAAATGACGATCGGATGCACTTCAAACGCTTCGGCGCGGATCCGCGCGAGCGGGCGCGCGGCCAGTTGGGGCAGCAATTTGATTTTGTTGGCCATCGCATCGGCAATCGCGGTTTTCAGCCGGGCGATCTGCTTGTTTTCCATCAGCGGGCGGCCCAGCGGATCCTGCACCAGAAAATTGTCGAGCGCGACGCCGTTGCGCGTGGTGTGGATGCGGGCGTCGATGATATTGCCGCCCGCCAGGTGAATGCCGCCGGCAATGCGATAGAACAGGCCGGGATGATCGGCCGCCGTGACCGTCACGAGCGTCGCCCCGCGCGCCGGATAATAGCGCGCTTCCACCGACAGCGGTTCATCCAGCGCGATGTCGAGCTGTTGCAGGTTCATCGCAATGATGTCTTCGGGTTCGGCAATCCAATAGGCATCGAGCAACTGGCGCCCGACCGTCCCGATCAGCGCGTCGCGTTCTTTTAACAGCGCGGCCACCGCGCGCTTTTTTGCGGCAATGCGCTCTGCGCGGCCAAATTGCTTGTGCCCCAGTCGCAGGACTTCGTGGGTGGCGACATACAGATCGCCCAGCAACTGCCGTTTCCACGAATTCCAGATGCCCGGCCCGACCGCGCGAATGTCGACAATCGTCAGCAGCAGCAGCAGGCGCAGCCGTTCGGCGCTTTGCACTTGCCCTGCGAAATCGGCGATCGTCTTGGCATCGGCCAGATCGCGCTTGAACGCGGTCGCGCTCATCAACAGATGCCAGCGAACGAGCCACGCGACCATTTCGGTCTCGGCCGGGCTCATCCCCAGTCGCGGGCACAATTTCATCGCGATCTCTGCACCCAGCACCGAATGATCACCGCTGCGCCCTTTGGCAATGTCGTGCAACAGCGTCGACACATACAGCACGCGGCGCGATGCGATTTCGGTAAACACTTCGATTGCCAGCGAATGCTGTTCGCCATCAGCGCCCTTTTCGATCTGCGCCAACAGGCCGATCGCGCGGATGGTGTGCTCATCGACGGTGTAATGGTGGTACATGTCGAATTGCATTTGCGCCACGATCCGGCCAAAATCAGGAATGAAGCGACCAAATACGCCCGCCTCGCCCATCCAGCGCAACACCGTTTCGGGATCGCGCGGACTGGTCAGGATGTCCATGAACATCTGATTCGCGCGCGGATCGCGGCGCACGGCCGCATCGATCAGCCCGGCATCGCGGTGCGCCTGGCGCATCGTTTCAGGATGGATTTCCATACCCTCACGATCGGCGACATGAAACAGTTCGATCAGCCGGACCGGATCCTCCGCAAAGAATTGATCGCCCTGTGCCGCGACTTTGTCGGCCACGATCGCAAACCCGCCGATCTTGCGCCGCTCGCGCCGCCGTGCGCGCAGCTTGGCGAAAAAGCCGAGCCGCTGCGCCGCCCATTGTTCGTCCAGTTGTGCCAGGAACACGCCGGTCAACGATCCCACCTGCCGGGCGTGAAGGAAGAACAGGCGCATGAACCGTTCGACCCCGCTTTTGCCCGGACGGTCGGAAAAATTCATGCGCAGGGCGACTTCGCGCTGCAAGTCGAATGTCAGCCGGTCCTCCGGTCGCCGCGTGATCGTGTGCAAATGGCAGCGCACCGCCCAAAAGAAGTTCTCGGCGCGGCGGAACGCGCGGTATTCGATACCGGTCAACAACCCGACTTTGACCAGTTCCGATGGGTCGCGCACTTTGTGGATATATTTGCCGATCCAGTACAGCGTGTGCAGATCGCGCAGGCAGCCTTTGCCCTCTTTCACATTGGGCTCGACGACATAGCGGCTGTCACCCTGCCGTTTGTGCCGCG
The DNA here is from genome assembly GCA_043732365.1 of Novosphingobium sp. Taxonomy (GTDB): domain Bacteria; phylum Pseudomonadota; class Alphaproteobacteria; order Sphingomonadales; family Sphingomonadaceae; genus Novosphingobium. Next base: position 4,849 of record JAYTHT010000601.1, read on the forward strand.
CATTACGCTCGGCCAGTTTCTCGGCGACGAATTGCCGTTCGGTCCCGGCGGCGACATCGGCCCAGAACCGGCGTTGCGCCTCTTCGTGGATGGCGCGGTCGCCCCAGACATAGCGCCCCTCCAGCAATGCGGTGCGGATTGTCAGGTCGGCTTTGGCCTGACGGACCAGTTCATCGAGCGAACGGCTGGAATGGCCGACTTTGAGGCCAAGATCCCACAGGAAATACAGCGTGGCCTCGATCACTTGTTCGCACCACGAAGTCGGTTTGTACGGGGTGACAAAGGCGATATCGACGTCCGAATGCGGCGCCATTTCGCCCCGGCCATAGCCACCGACTGCGATCAGCGCGATACGTTCGCCGGTCGACGGGTTGCGCGCAGGGTAAACCCGGCCCACGACATGATCGTGGATCACGCGCACCACCTGGTCGATCAGGAAAGCATGGCCTTGCGCGCATTCGGTGCCGTGCGACGGGCGCACCGCTAGTCGCTGGCTGAGTTCGTCGCGACCAGCGTTCAGCGCATCGCGCAACATTTCGACGATCAGCGGCCGTGCTTTTTCGCGGTGCTGATCGGCCAGCACAGCTATATCATCGGCCAGCGCGCGGCGGTCGATGATCGCGCGTTGATTGGCAATCCGGAGGAGAATCATGCGCCCCCTTAGCGCATGATCATTTTACAGTCGCGGCCCATTCGTGTTGGTATTTTTCCCGCAGCGTCCGCTTGTCCACCTTTTCCGTGCCCAGGCGCGGCAGCGGATCGCTGACCTGCCAGAATTTCACCGGAATCTTGAACGCGGCGATGTGTTCGGACAGGAACGCGCGCAACCCGTCGCTATCGAGCCCTGCGCCCGGCTTTGCCAGGAACACCGCCGCCGGGACTTCGCCATACAATTCGTGCGGCAGGCCAAACACACTCACCTCGACAATCGCGGGGTGCGCATAAATCGCGCTTTCGACTTCGATACAGCTGATATTTTCGCCCCCGCGAATGATAATGTCCTTTTTGCGGTCGACGATGAACAGATAGCCGTCAGAATCGAGATACCCCAAGTCGCCGGTGCGGAAATAGCCATCGGGCATGATCGCGGCGCGTGTCGCCTCGGGATTGTCCCAGTACCCGATGAAATTGGCGACGCTGCGGATCGACACTTCGCCCACTTCGCCCTGGGGCAGCGCCTGTCCCGCGTCGTTCAGGATCGCCAGATCGACCAGCGGGCGCGATGCCACGCCCGTGCTGCCCGGCTTGGCGAGATAGTTCTCGTTGACATTGCCACAGCCGACCGCGTTGGTTTCGGTCAGGCCATAGCCCAGGATCGGAAAGGCGTGCGGCAATTCGCGGCGGATCCGGTCGACATGGTCGATCGGGCGCGGGGCACCCCCTGCCGCAAATGTCACGCACGACGACAGGTCATAGTTGGCGCGATCGGGATGGGTGGCGATTTCAAAGCTCATCAGCGGCACACCGACGAAATAGGTCACCCGTTCCTGCTCGATCAGGGCCATGGCGCGCGCCGCATCCCAGCGCGGCATGATCACCAATTTCCGTCCGAGCGCAAACGACTGCAACAGCACGGGTATTTCGCCGGTGACATGAAACAGCGGCACATTGACCAGCGCGCAAGGTTGCGACGCCGGATCGGGCGCTTCGCCGCGCGCGGTCAACACACCGAGCACTGCCAGCGTCTGCGCCAGATAGTTGCACGCGCCCTGCAGCACCGCACGGTGATTGGAAACCGCGCCCTTTGACGTGCCGGTCGAACCCGATGTGAACAACACCGTCGCCAGATCATCACCACCAAGGCCTGGCAAAGCAACACTGGCATCTCCGCCTTTGGCGTTCAACGCAGCCAGTCCGATCTCGGGCGCGCAATCGTGTTCGATCACCAGGACAGAGCCGCTCAACGCGTGCGCGGCCAGCCGCTCGGCGCGTTGCCGATCGGCCAGCACCAGCCGGCAATCGACCAGATTGACCCCGTGCGCCAGTTCTTCGCCCGACCACCACCCATTCAACAGCACCGCGACCCCGCCGGCCATCAGCACCGCCATATATGCGACCACCCAATTGGCCGAATTGCGCGCGGCAATCGCGACGCGTTCACCCGGTTGCAACGCGTGCCCGGCAATCAACCCACCCGCCGCCAGGTGCGCGGCGGCCAGCGTTTGCGCGAATGTCAGTCGCACACCTCCGTCCAGACCCCCGTCCACCAGGAATTGTTTGTCGCCGTGCAGCGTGCAGAAATGCGCAAAATACTGCGTCAGACTGGGCGGCGCCATGGCGATCGTCGGCAAATCGCGGTCAAATTGGCGGTACACGCCCAGTTCCAGCATCCCGCCCGGCGCCACCAGGGCGTCGAGCGCTTGAGACAGGCCCAGATCGAGTTCGGTCTTCATCGCGGCACCATCTCCAACTCCGATCGTGCCGCCTGCCCCTTTCGCATCACGAAAACCGGCGGCGCACGATCTTTTTTTGCACGTTCACAACAACCCCTGCGCTGTGCCAGAAGGCCGCGCGGCACAAGCGCGGCCCGGGCGCCCGAAAAGGTTCCGATTCGAAATGTCTAAGGAGTTCCCCCGTTGCTGTCACTATTGGTCACGACCCCCAATGCGGGCTTGCATGCCGTCAGTCTGATCGCGCCGGTGCTGTCGATGCTGGCTGACGCTGCGGCATCCTCGATTGGTGTGCATGTGCCGCTGCGTTTCGAAAATCTCGGGCTGTCGCCGATTGCGGTGGATTTGGGCTTTTTCACGATCAAATGGTACTCGCTGGCGTATCTGGTCGGCATCCTGTTTGCGTATTGGCACCTGACTCGCGAATTGCGCCTGCCCGGCGCGCCAATGGCACAGCGCCACGCCGAGGACCTGTTTTTCTATGCAACGCTCGGCGTCATTTTCGGCGGTCGGCTCGGCTATGCGCTGTTTTATGACCGCGACCTGCTGATCCATCCGACGGACCTGCTGAAACTGTGGCAGGGCGGGATGAGCTTTCACGGCGGGCTGATGGGAACGACGCTGGCGATTGCCTATGTGGCGTGGCGCGGTCGGCTCGATTTCATCCGGGTGTGCGATTACATCGCGCCGTGCGTGTGCGTCGGGCTGTTTCTGGGGCGCTGTGCCAATTTCGTGAATGGCGAATTGTGGGGCCGCGTCACCGATGCCGCGCTGCCATGGGTGATGGTGTTTCCCGGCGGTGGCCCGGTCGCACGCCATCCCAGTCAGTTGTACGAGGCGGGCCTCGAGGGGCTTGTACTCGGCACCGTGCTGATCACGCTGTTCTGGACCACGCGCGCGCGCTGGCGCCAGGGCCTGTTGATGGGCACATTTGCCACCGGGTATGGCATGGCGCGGTTCATAGTCGAATACTTCCGCGAACCCGATGCGCAACTGGAAAACTTTGCCCATGCCACCGGGCTATCGATGGGCCAGTGGCTGACTTTGCCGATGATCGCGATCGGCCTGGCCCTGATCATCCGCGCGCTGCGCCGCCCGCCACTGGCCGTAACGGTCCAATCGCTACCAGTGTGACAATGCCTGGCGGCATGAATGCCAAAGACCGTTTCGCCCGGCTGATCGCAGCCACCGGCCCGATCAGCCTGGCGCAGTTCATGGCCGAATCCAACGCGCGCTATTACGACAGCCGCGATCCGTTGGGCAGCGCGGGCGATTTCATCACCGCGCCCGAAATCAGCCAGATGTTTGGCGAATTGATCGGGCTCTGGCTGGTCGATATCTGGGATCGCGCCGGGCGCCCCACCCATGTCCACTATGTCGAACTCGGCCCGGGGCGCGGCACACTGGCGCGCGATGCCCTGGGCGCGGCGCGGCGGTTTGGCCTGATGCCGCATGTCCATTTTGTCGAGGCTAGTAGCGCGCTGGCCGCAATCCAGCGCAACCTGGTCCCTGGTGCAACCTGGCACACCGATGTGTCCGGCGTGCCTGACGATGCCCCGCTGCTGATCGTCGCCAACGAATTCCTCGACGCGCTGCCCGTGCGACAACTGGTGCGCACGGCAAATGGCTGGCGCGAACGCATGGTCGGGCTTGACGGCGACCGGCTTGTCCCGCTGGCCGGCGCGCGCCCGATGGACGCGGCGGTGCCGGCTGAATTCGCCGACGTCGCCCCCGGCGCGATCCTGGAGGCCTGCCCCGCTGCCGCCGCCATTATCCGCGAAATCAGCCGCAGACTGACCGCCCAAGGCGGCGCGGCGCTGATTATCGACTATGGTCATACCCGGATGGCCACCGGCAGCTCGCTTCAGGCGTTGCGCGCGCATCAACACGTCGATCCCTTTGCGTATCCGGGCGAAGCGGACCTCACCGCGCACGTCGATTTCTCAGTGCTGTCCGCCATTGCGCAAACCAGCGGCGCGCGCTGGCTGGGTACAATCGAACAAGGCGCGTTCCTGAACGCGCTGGGCCTGCCCGCCCGAACGCAGGCGTTATGCCGGGCCGCGCCGGAAAAAACCGACATGATCCGCGCCGCCGCTCACCGCCTGGCCGCACCCGAGGCGATGGGCGCCCTGTTCAAAGTCATGGGGCTGTGCGCACCCGATTGGCCCTGTGGCGCCGCGTTCTGAACTGGCGCCGGCACCCTGTGCCGCCGCGTTCTGAATTGACTCTTGCGCCCCGCCCAAACCCGTGCGGTGCGCGCAAATGGGCCGTTCCCCGACGTTTCCCCACCGTTCCCCCACCGTTCAATGTCCCTTTTTGGCCCCGCCAAAATGGCTGTTGGCAAAGTGGCACATTTGTGGCTATCAGGCCCGAGAATGTGGCTGCTGCGGACCGATTGCACGATTGTGCAATGCATATGCAAACCCCACATAAAACACGTAAAATCCCTATGGGCTGCCCTTGTGCGGGGCACGAAAGTAACAAAATGCAACCGTATTCGCCCTTGCGCGTGCGGCATCAGGCAAGGACTTTCAATGGCTGACCTGCTTAAGGCTGGAGGGGGGAGCATCACCCCGACAGATGAGTCCCACGACGGCGTCAGGCGACGCGATTTCATCAATATTGCCGCGGTCAGCTTTGCCGGTGTCGGCGCGATTGCGGTCCTGGTTCCGCTGATTTCGCAAATGAGCGCATCGTCCGATGTTTTGGCCGAAAGTTCGACCGAAATCGACATCTCGGCGATTGCGTCGGGCATGGCGATCAAGACGCTATTTCGCAAACAGCCGGTGTTCGTGCGCAATCTGACGCCAAAGGAAATCGCCGAGGCGGATGCGGTCAACCCTGCAACTCTGCGCGATCCGCAAACGCTGGAAGAACGCACCAAAAAAGGCAAGACCAACTGGCTGATCACCATGGGCGTATGCACCCACCTCGGCTGCGTGCCGCTGGGTGCCGGGCCGGGTGAAGTCAAAGGCGAATATGGCGGCTATTTCTGCCCCTGCCACGGGTCGGTTTACGACACCGCAGCGCGCATCCGCAAAGGCCCGGCACCAAAGAATCTCGAGGTGCCGCCTTATGAATTTTCTTCCGACACTGTCGTGAAGATCGGCTGAGGATATCTGGCCATGAGCTTTCCCTGGGCAAAACATTACACGCCGACCCATCCCCTGATGGTCTGGTTTGACGAAAAGCTGCCATTGCCGCGTTTCGTCTACAACGCAGTCGGACCTGGTTTTCCGGTCCCCCGCAATCTGAACTATGCGTGGAATTTCGGCGTGCTCGCCGGGTTCTGCCTGATGCTGCAGATCGTCACCGGGGTCATCCTGGCGATGCATTATGCCGCCGACCAACTGGTCGCATTCGACAGCGTCGAACATATCATGCGCGATGTGAACTGGGGCTGGATGCTGCGGTATGCCCATGCCAATGGCGCCTCGGCATTTTTTGTGGTGGTCTATATCCACATTTTCCGCGGCTTTTTCTATTCGTCTTACAAAGCGCCGCGCGAAATGATCTGGCTGTTGGGTGTCACCATCTTTCTGTTGATGATGGCGACCGCATTCATGGGCTATGTCCTGCCCTGGGGGCAGATGAGCTTTTGGGGTGCCAAAGTCATCACCGGGCTGTTTTCAGCGATCCCGCTGGTCGGCACGCCGCTGCAACAGTGGCTGCTGGGCGGGTTTGCGCCTGACAATGCCGCGCTGAACCGGTTCTTCTCGTTGCACTTTTTGCTGCCGTTCGTGATCGCTGCGGTCATCATCCTGCACGTCTGGGCGCTGCATATCCCGGGTTCGTCAAATCCCACGGGGATCGAGGTCAAAACCGAATCCGACACAGTGCCGTTCCATCCGTATTATACGGCGAAGGACGGGTTCGGCCTGGGCGTATTCCTGACGCTGTATTGCCTGGTACTGTTCTTCTTTCCCAACGCGCTGGGCCATCCGGACAACTATATCCCGGCCAATCCGTTGTCGACGCCCGCCCACATCGTGCCCGAATGGTATTTCTGGCCATTCTACGCGATCCTGCGCGCCTTTACGTCGGACTTCTTGTTCGTCCCGGCAAAACTGATGGGCGTGCTGGCGATGTTCTCGGCGATTCTGGTGTGGTTTTTCCTGCCCTGGCTGGATACCTCCCCTGTGCGTTCGGGGCATTACCGCCCGATGTTCCGGATCTTTTTCTGGATCCTGGTCGTTGACGTGATCGTGCTCGGGTTCTGTGGCGGATCGCCTGCGGAAACCAAGTACGTGCTGATCTCGCAGATCGCGTCAACGTATTACTTCCTTCATTTCCTTGTCATCCTGCCGATCGTGTCGTCGATCGAGAAGCCGCAGCCGCTGCCATTCTCGATTACCGAATCCGTGCTCGGCACCGATGCAACAGCCGCCGCCTGAGCGGACCGGAACAAGAAAGCGAGTTTCCCGTCATGGTCCGCATCTTTGGCCCCCTGGTTGGCCTCTTCTTCGCCGCCGCGCTGCTCTGGTCGTTCACGGTCGGCGTCATCGGTCAGATCCGCGAGCCCGATCCCTCAACTGCGGTCAAGGAATTCCACCTTGGCCCCAAAGAGGACATCGCGTTCAGTTTCGACGGCCCGTTCGGCAAATTTGACAAGCAGCAGCTTCAGCGCGGCTTTCAGGTGTACAAGGAAGTGTGCAGCAACTGCCACGCCCTGAAACAGATCGCGTTCCGCAATCTGGTCGACCTGGGCTATTCCGAAGCGCAAGTAAAAACGATCGCCAAGGATTGGCAGACCAAAGCCAAGACTTTTGATCCCAAGACCGGCGATGCCGGCGAACGCGTCAACACGCCCGCCGACCACATCCCGCCCGTCTATTACGCGGGCACCGGCAATCCGCCAGACTTGTCGTTGATCACCAAGGCCCGCCACGGCGGCGCACAATATGTCGCATCGCTGTTGACCGGCTATTCCGATCAACCCGCCGAACTGTTGAAAAAGTTTCCCGATTCAAAGACGCCGGACGGGCTGTATTATAACCCGTACTTTGCCAATCTGAACATCGCGATGCCGCCGCCGCTGACCACCGCCGGCCAGGTGACGTATTCCGACGGCACCAAGTCCACAGTCCCCCAGATGGCCAATGACGTGTCCGCGTTCCTGGCCTGGACTGCCGAGCCCAAAATGGAAAAGCGCAAGCAAACTGGCTGGGCCGTCGTCCTGTTCCTGATCGCTGCCACGGGCCTGGCATATATGTCCAAACGCACCGTCTGGGCCGACATGCACTGATAAGCGCACCCGCGCAAAACGACAAAAGGCCACTGGCAACGGTGGCCTTTTTCGTATCCGCCCCCAGCGCAATCGCGCCCGCCGCCACTTCAAGACATTGACGAAACCCGCCCAACCGTGCCAATGCACGCTGGCAACACGCGGGTATAGCTTAGTGGTAAAGCCCTAGCCTTCCAAGCTAGTGATGCGGGTCCGATTCCCGCTACCCGCTCCATTTCCCCGGCCACGTCCTAATGCCTGGGCGCTATGGTAGCGCCCGAGATGCAGCGGAGATGCCCAGTGTCGCTAAATGCCGAACACCTTCTACGCACCGCGGCAACGCTGGAACAGGCGCTGGTCGCGCCTGGCAAGCCGATTGATCCGGCCAGTGTGGAATATGATCTGTTTCGCAATGCCGCGATCAAAAGCTTTGAACTGTCTTTGTAGACGGCGGGTAAACTGCTGCGCAAGGTATTGAAAACCTACACTGGCGATCTGCGCAGCGTTGACCGGTTGGTGTTCAACGATGTGTTGCGCCAGGCAGGCAACAGCGCAGTCGATGTTGCAGGCTGGCACGATCTGCAATCGGCAGCGCAGCAAAGCGGCATCCCGATCATTGTGGACATTCGTGTGTGGCCGCATCTGCCCGCCAGTTTTCATGACGAGATCAAGCGTGGCTATGTAGTGGTGCAGCGCGGAGACAGAAATGCTCAGGGCAAACTTGGCGCTGGCAGCTTACGCGGTTAGATCAGCCGTAAGGCGAGGCGCGTCCGCAACATGGAAGTTAACGCATTTATCTATAAATAGCTTAGAGTTGGGGGCAGTGCGGAACGTACCAATTACCAACTTTTTCTGACCGAATTTGTCTTGGCACTTGATTAGCCCACTGCCAGCCCCGGAGAGGGGGCAAGTTGGGAAATTATCGGTTTGACGGACCCATAGGCCTCTCTCCGGTCGTCCGCGCTGAGCCATGGCAACCTGCAAGGCAGAGACACGAGCGGGTTGAAAATTATCGGTTGCAGACGCGGCCAAAGTGCTGGGCGTTTCGCATGCCGCCATGTCGGCGATGTTGAACGAGCGCGCCACCTGTCCCCAGACATGCATCGCGGATCGAGTGGGCGTTTGGCGTTGCGATGGAAACGCTGATGCGGATGCGGAGCAGTCAAGACATCGCCCAGGCCCGCAAGTGGGGAGACGAGATCAAGGTCGCACCGTTCATGCGCAAGCTGCTCGATCTGCAGTTGGCGCCTGCCTGGCAACACCGGAACGCGCATGCATTTTCAAGGTTTCGTCCAACCGCAACACCCCTCCACCGCCTTTCAGGCGGTCCCCCTCCCCGATTCGGGGAGGATACGGAGACGGACGGGATTGACTGTCACCATACCCGGTTGCGACCGTCCGCCTTGGCCCGGTACAACGCCTGGTCCGCCGCTTCGACTAGTTTGTCGGCCGTCTGGGACGTACGGCCATCCATCGATGCCAATCCCACGCTGATCGTTACGCATTCGCCGATCGGGGTGCGCGTGGGGATGCAGCCGGTCCTGACGGCGGCGACCAGTTCGGTGGCGATGTGGTGTGCGCCGGCGATGTCGGTGGCGGGCAACAGGATGGCGAATTCTTCGCCGCCATAGCGCGCGACCATGTCTGCCTCTCGCGCTACGCCGCCCGTCAGGATGCGCGCGATTTCGACCAGGCAGCGATCACCTGCCGGATGGCCTTGCGCGTCGTTGAGCATTTTGAAGTAATCGACATCGACCATCAGCAGCGACAGTTTGCCACCCGATCGTTGCGCCACTTCAAAATGGGATCGCAGCGCCAGGTCAAAGCTGCGGCGATTGGCCAGACCGGTCAATCCATCGAGCATCGACAGGCGCTCCAGACGCCCATGCGCGATCGTCAGGCCCTCTTGCACCTGGATATAGCGGCTTTCCATCAGCGCGCCGCGCAATGCCGATAGCGAGATTGCAACCAGAATGGCGCCAATGCCCAGCACGGGGCGTTGTTTGGCGACCGCTATGCCCAGACCCAGCACGACCGCGGTTACAAACGCCGGCCCCATGCTGTCGACGATCAGCGCGACAATCGCGCGCTCGTTTTTTTCCGACGCCAGCGGCGGCAACGCGCGCGATTGGGCCCACAGGACCAGAAACGGGATATCGATCAAGGCATCCTGCGCGCCGGGCTGCGAGGCGAAGATGTGATTGTAGATCGTGATGATCGCTTCAAACAGGACAATGAACAGGATCAGACGCTTGTCAAATACATGCCGCCGCGAACTGTGCGAGCGCCCGATCAGCCGGGCCAGGGCAACCAGCACCAGCGCCACATTCATGATGTCATACGTGCGAACCAGGATGTCGGTGCCAATCGGGTGCGCCGGATCATGGCTGAAAGGCAGAACATTGAAGAGCAGGACATAGCTGAGCAGCGTGGCGAGCGTCGCCTGCGCGAGATCAAAACCAAAGTAGAATGCCCCGGCCGATTCCTCTTCGGACCACGTGACCGCCGAAACGAGCGCGATGTAATGAAAGATAAGCAGGAAATCAGAGAAATTCGCGTAGTCGTAAGAAAGCTTTTCGAACCGGAAAGCCCAAAGACATGCCACCGTATCGAACCCGGTCAGGATGACCGCCAGCATCAGATAGGCCCAGCCCGGGCGGGCGCGCGCCTCGCTTTTGCGGACCATCGCCAGGCAATATAGCGCCGCCAGCAATTCGGCGCCGATTTGAAACGGGGCGGAAACGACATCGGCCCATGGACCAGACAAAGCCGTGGCGATTGCATGCACAGAAATGAAGACAACGATGATCAGCGCACTTTTCAGCACCCAGGCATTGCTAATCTTTTTCCTCAATTTGCGCATTGCGTCCCTATTCGCCGTGACACTACTGTAGAGTGGACTAAAAATGCTAACGGGAGATTGCGCGCAAGACTGGCGCGTTTCGTGGGTATTGCGTGGCGCGCGTGGCAAACAAGTGGCCCTTCGCCGGGGGTCGTCATTGTGCCGGCGAGGACTTTGAATACGATATACCGATCGGGTCCGATAGGTTAACCGAAGTTTTAGAACACTGTCATAAACCCCTGATCACAACACGACCGGACCGTCGACAGTACGCAGGGGACATCGCATGCAACTCATCAATCGCATTTTGAAGGACGAAGGAGGCGCGACGGCCATCGAATACGGCCTGATGGCTGCGCTGATCAGCGTGGCGGCCATCACCGCGATGGGGACGCTGGGCAATTCATTGTCCAACACGTTCAGCTACGCTTCGGGTCAGATGACCAACGCGCAGTCTGGCAAACTGTAACGCACCCAATTCAGCCAGAACACCCAGGGGGGCGGGGCAACCTGCCTCCCTTTTTCTTTGGCGATTTTTCGTTGGTATGCGTGGCCCGCGCATATCCCTGGCGACGCTGGCTAAGGAATATCCCCTAGGCGGCTGTAGCCGATTCGTTCGCCCACCGAGACCAGGACTGACAAACGGCGCCTTTGGACGTATACGACCAGCCTTGAAAACAAGAATTCCGCGATTCCGCCGTATTGAACATGCTTTCGGCGAAAAGACCGACGAAAAGCGCCATTCGTCGCCCGGGCTTTAACCTGCGCTTTACGTCTTGTGCTTAGGACGGGTCTTGCCACTCCGGGGACACGAGCGGCATCTTTAGGGGAATAACCATGAAACTCATCAACCGCATTCTGAACGACGAAGCTGGCGCAACCGCAATCGAGTATGGCCTGATCGCCGCTCTGATCGCCGTCGCTGCTATTACTGCAATGGGTTCGCTGGGCAACTCGCTCTCGAACACGTTCGGCTACGTTTCGAACCAGATGTCAAGCGCTCAAGCCGGCAAGATGTAACCAGCTCGCCGAGACCACGACGGACGAGGGGGGGCAGGGAAACCTGCCCCCCCTTTTCCGTTGCTGCGATTGAAGACCACCCACTCTTTTCAGGAGATTCTGGTGCGGTCCTCAAGCACCTACTTTTGGCAGCGCGGGCAAAAGAACGTCGATCTGCCACCCTGCACGACGCGGCGCACGGCTCCGCCACAACGGCATGGTTCGCCTTCGCATCCGTAAACGCGCCAGTCTTTGGCAAAATAGCCCAGTTCGCCATCGGGCCGCGCATAATCTCGCAAAGTCGATCCGCCCGCCTCGATCGCTTCTGTCAGCACGGCGCGAATCTCGGGCACCAGCCGCATCAACGCCGCACGCGACACAGCGCCTGCCGCCCGCGCCGGATCGATCCGCGCACGATGCAACGCCTCGCACACATAGATATTGCCCAACCCGGCCACGATCCGCTGATCAAGCAGCAGCAATTTGACCGCTGCAATGCGCGATTCGAATACCCGTGTCAGGTGCGCCACGGTCAGATCGGGGCCCAGCGGCTCTGGCCCGAGCGCCGCAAACTGCGGCCATGCGGCCAAGTGTGCCGTATCGACCAGATCCACCGATCCGAATCGGCGTGCATCATTCAGCGTCAACACGTGGCCTTTGGCAGTTTCGAGCACGAGATGATCGTGTTTGCCAATTTCGCCCGGATCGATTCGCCAACGGCCCGACATGCCCAGATGAAACACCATGGTTTGGCCGCGGTCGGTGTGCACCAGCCCGTATTTCGCGCGGCGGCCCAGCGTATCGACGCGCGCACCCGTCATCGCCTGCACCAGATCGACCGGAAACGGTCGGCGCAGATCGGGGCGGTTGACCCCAACGCGCACCAACCGGTCGCCGGCCAGCACGGCGGCAAGGCCGCGGACAGTGGTTTCGACTTCGGGCAGTTCGGGCATTGGTTTCCCATAAGACTTCGGGTCTGACCCGAAACTTCGTTTCGCAGTGTCGGGGCCGGCCCGGTCCCCCGGCGCGGGCCGGGGCCGACTTTGAAACTCGCTTTTTCGCGAATTTCGAATCAGACTCTGAAGATTCTGGACCGCACTCTTAGGCGAAATTCGTCGATTGGCGAATTTCGAAACAAACACTAAGGCTCTTTGATGACTATCGATGACGCTTCGGCAGAAACCGCCTCCTTCGGATACGAAGACATCCGCGCCGAGGATAAAGTCGCGCGCGTCGGCGCGATCTTTTCCAACGTGGCCAAACGTTATGACGTGATGAACGACGCGATGTCGGGCGGGATGCACCGGTTGTGGAAGGATCGCTTTGTCGCGCGCGTTCGCCCGCAACCGGGCGAGGCGATCCTGGACATGGCGGGCGGCACCGGCGACATTGCATTCCGGATGGCGAAATGCGAGGCCGATGTCACCGTGTCCGATATCAACCCGGACATGCTGAACGTCGGGATGGAACGCGCAGAAAAGCGCGGGATAACCGGCCTGAATTGGTCGTGCCAGAACGCCGAAACGCTCGATTTCGGCGACCGCCAGTTCGATGCCTATACGATCGCGTTCGGCATTCGCAATGTCACGCATATTGATCGCGCGCTGGCAGAGGCGCACCGCGTGCTGAAATTCGGCGGGCGGTTTTTCTGTCTGGAATTTTCGACCACGCAATGGCCCGGTTTTGCGCAAGTCTATGACGCGTATTCGCACCATGTCGTGCCGCAGATTGGCAAGATCATTGCCGATGACGCCGATTCGTACCGCTATCTAATCGAATCAATCCGGCGCTTTCCGCCAATGCCCGCCTTTGCCGCAATGATCCGTGAGGCCGGGTTTGTGCGCGTGAAAGTCGAACCAATCCTGGGCGGCCTGGTCGCGATACATTCCGGCTGGAAGGTTTAAAGCACTCCGCCGTGGCCATCTCCGATCTTGTTCATATCCGCCGCCTGCTGGGCTGGGGCCGGATCCTTGCCCGCCATGGCGCGCTGCGCGGGATCGAGCGCGATCCCAACACACCCGCGCCCGTGCGCCGGCTATGCCGCATCGCGCGATTGGGCACGATCCAGCCCGTGCAACCCGATTACGCCGGGGCATTCCGCGCGATCGGCCCGGCGGCGATAAAGCTGGGCCAAACCCTGGCGACGCGGCCCGACATTGTCGGCGATGTGGCGGCGCGCAATCTGTTGATTTTGCAGGATCAACTGCCACCGGTAGAGTTCGCGGCGATCCGCCGCGAAATCGAGGCAAGTTTTGCGCAACCGCTCGAAAACCTGTTTGCGACGTTTGATCCCGAACCAGTCGGCGCCGCATCCATTGCGCAAGTCCACCGCGCCACCACGATCGATGGGCGCGACGTCGCGGTCAAAGTGCTGCGGCCCGGGGTGCGCGAAAAATTCGCCAGCGATATCGCGACTTACGAATGGGCGGCGGCCCAGCTGGAGGGGCTCGACAGTGAAGCGCGACGGTTGCGCCCGCGCATGGTCATTGCCAATTTACGCCGCTGGACGATGCGCGAACTGGATTTTCGGCGCGAGGCGGCATCTGCCTCCGAACTTGCCGAATTGATGCACGGCTTTCCCGGCTATCGCGTGCCCACGATCGATTGGGACCGCACCAATGGCCGGGTGATGACTCTCGATTGGGTCGATGGAATCAAGATCAGCGATGTTGCTGCGCTCGATGCCGCGGGCCATGATCGCAAGGAACTGGCCAAGCGACTGGTGCTGTCATTCCTGACCCAGGCGATCAGCGGCGGGTATTTCCACGCCGACATGCACCAGGGCAATCTGTTCGTGGCCGCAGATGGCACGATCGTCGCGATCGATTTTGGCATCATGGGCCGGATCGACCGGCGCGCCCGTCAATGGCTCGCCGAAATCCTGTATGGCCTGACCACCGGCAATTATCGCCGCGTCGCTGAAATCCATTTCGAAGCGCAATATGTGCCCAGTTATCATTCGGTGGAAGAATTCGCGACGGCCCTGCGCGCAGTCGGAGAGCCGATGCGCGGCAAACCGGTCAGCGAATTGTCGGTCGGCCAGATGCTCGACAGCCTGTTTACGATCACCCGCGATTTCGACATGGCGACCCAACCGCATCTGCTGCTGCTACAAAAAACCATGGTCATGGTCGAAGGCATCGCCACGCAATTGGATCCCGCAATCAACATGTGGGACACAGCGGCGCCGTTCGTGCGCAATTGGATCCGCGACGAATTGGGGCCAGAGGCGGCGATTGCCGAACGATTGCGCGAAGACGGCGCGACACTGTTGCGCATCCCCGAGTTGATCCGGCGGATCGAGGACCGTTTCCCGGCCAAAGGCGGCGCACCCGAGGCGCCACCGCTGCCCGAAATTGCGCTGATGTGGCACAAACGCAAGGGCCTGCAGCGCCACAGCTGGTTTGCCACGATTGTCACGCACGCCGTCGCCGCCGGGGTCGGCGTGGGGATTTATGTTTTGGGGATCGCGTCAGGCTGGTGGGGCTGAAATGGCCCATTTGAATGCTGCGCTGCGCCTGCCAAAGCGGCATTTCAACGCACTCGATTTTTCCCGGTTGCTGGCGGCCTGCGCGGTATTGTTTTGGCATTACCAGCATTTTTTCGTACCGCCGGTGGCTTTTGAATTCCACGTCCGTCGCTCTATTTCACCGTTTTATCAACAGATTGCCTGGCTGTATGACTATGGCCACGTCGCGGTGGAATATTTCTGGGCGGTGTCGGGGTTTGTCTTTGCCCATGTCTATCTGGCCGACACAGGCGGGCGCGGGCGATTCTGGCTGGCGCGGCTGGCGCGGTTGTGGCCGTTGCATCTGCTGACCCTGATTGTCGTTGCCGGGATGCAGGCGGTCTATACCGGCACCCACGGCACCGCATTTATCTACCATTATCAGGACTTGCGGCATTTTGTGCTCAATCTGGCAATGGCGCAATATTGGGGCATCCAGGACAACCAGTCGTACAATGGCCCGACGTGGTCACTGTCGACCGAAATGGTTGCTTATCTGGCGTTCTGGTTGCTGCTGCCCGCGCTGCGCCGGGTGCCGCTGGCGCTGGCTTTGCCGGTCGCGGTCGCGATGTTTGTGATCGTATTTGACAATTTTCTGCCGGCCAACGCACCGCCGCAGGCTTTGGCGGCAAAGCTGATCCCTGTGGTCAATTGTGTTGGTTATTTCTTTGGCGGTGCGTCAATCTATGGCGCAGTGTTGAAAGGCTGGCTGACCGTGCGCCGCCTGATCGTGCTGGCGCCCTTGCTGGCGCTGGCCGCCTGGGGCCTGTCGGGGGCAAAAGTCCATGGGCATGACGCTGCGATTCTGCTGGGCACACTTGCAGTGCTGTGTGCCGCGCTGGCGGTCGACCTGAGCGACCCGCAGGACAGATTGCGCCTGGGCCGGAAACTCGGCGATGCCTCGTACGGCATCTATTTGTGGCATTTCCCGCTGCAACTGGCGATCGTGCTGCTGATCGATGCGACGCTGCACACGCGCATGGTGTTTCGCGAGCCCGTGTTTCTGGTAGTGTTTGTCGCCGGATCGATCGTGGCGGGCTTTGCGTCGCACCGCTGGATCGAGCGGCCTGCCCAACGCGTGATCTTGCGTTGGGCAGACCGGCTGCGTGCTTGAACCAAAACTCGCTCGTTCGCCGGTTTTGGCTGCGTTTCTGAACCAGCAGGCTGTCTAATCAGAGACCCTCGGTCAATTCGGCGATGCGATGGTGCGGCAAGAAACGCCAGCCCGCGATTAACAGGACGACTTCGACCGCTTCGACCGACATGGGTATCGGCCAGCCGGGATAAGGGCCGGTCACCACCAGATCGAACGCGCGGCCAAGGAAAGACGCCGCAAACAACAACATCGGCACCAGCATCAGATCGGCGTTGCGGCGCCACGCGCCCCACATCATCGCGATCCCGGCCACGCCGAAAAACGACGTAAAATCGGCGCGGATGGTCGAAATTCCTGCGCTCGCAATCGGCACCACGCCCAGCCCTTGCGCCATTTCGAGCGGGGTCAGCAGGAACGAAGCGGCCATGAACACATCAAACAGGCCGATCAGGAAAATGAGGGCAGTCAGGGCCAGGCGCATCGGGGTTTCCGTTCCAGTTTAGATAAGGGGGCGCCAAAAGGATTGCGCCAGCCGCCGCGCCAATGCAAGAGGTTGCCATGTTGCCATCCTCCACGCGCATCCTGCTGGTCATCGGCGGCGGAATTGCTGCCTACAAAGCGGCCGAACTCGTCCGCCTAATCCGGCGCGATGGCGGCAGCGTTACATGCGTGCTGACCGAGTCCGGATCGCGCTTTGTAACCCCGCTGACGCTCGCCGCGCTGAGCGAAAATGCGGTGCATACCACGCTGTGGGACCTGAAAAACGAAGTTGAAATGGGGCATATTCGCCTTTCGCGAGAGGCGGACCTGGTCGTGGTCTGCCCAGCAACGGCGGACCTGATGGCGCGCATGGCGGCGGGCATGGCCGACGATCTGGCCACCACGCTGCTGCTCGCCACCGACAAACCGGCCATGGCGGTGCCTGCGATGAATGTGCGGATGTGGCAACACGCGGCCACCGTGGCCAATGTCGCGACATTGCGCGCGCGGGGGGTCCATGTGATGGACCCCGACGAAGGCGCGATGGCATGCGGCGAATTTGGCCCGGGTCGCCTGCCCGAACCCGAAGCGATCATGGCCGCGATTCGCGAAAAGCTGGCGGCGATTCCTGCGGATCTGGCGGTGCCGGGCACTTTGGCCGGAAAGCACGTGCTAATCACCGCCGGGCCGACCCATGAACCGATCGATCCGGTGCGCTATATCGCCAACCGGTCAAGCGGAAGGCAAGGCTTTGCACTGGCGGCAGCGGCTGCACAGGCTGGCGCGCGCGTTACCCTGATCGCCGGGCCGGTTGTCCTGCCCACGCCGCCGGGCGTGCACCGCATCGATATCGAAACCGCACTGGACATGGGGCGTGCAGTCGATGCCGCGTTGCCGTGCGATGTGGCGATCATGGCCGCCGCCGTGGCCGACTGGCGCACCAGCACCGCATCGCCGCAAAAGCACAAAAAGGATGGCAGCGGGCGCACAGCCCCGCTCGAACTCGTTGAAAACCCGGATATTCTTGCCGGGCTGGGGCAGGCGGTCATGCGCCCGCGCCTGCTGATCGGATTTGCCGCCGAAACCGAACACGTGATCGCCCATGCCCAGGCCAAATTGGCGCGCAAAGGCGCCGACTGGATCATTGCCAACGACGTGTCGGGCGATGTGATGGGCGGCGCGGACAACACGGTCCATATCATCTCTGCCGCCGGCGTCGAAAGCCTGCCGCGCATGGCCAAAGCGGACGTTGCCCGCGCCATCATCGCAAAGGTCGCCAATGCACTCGCCTGAAACCATCCCCGTTCGCATCCGCCGCCTGCCCGGCAATGACGATCTGCCGTTACCCGATTACGCCACTCACGGCGCGGCGGGCATGGATGTGGTCGCGGCCGAAGACGCCGCGATTGCGCCCGGCATGCGCCACGCGGTTGCCACCGGCCTGGCCCTGGCAATCCCGTCGGGTTTCGAAATCCAGGTGCGCCCGCGGTCGGGCCTGGCGCTGAAAAACGGGGTCACGGTCCCCAATGCGCCGGGCACAATCGACAGCGATTATCGCGGCGAATTGAAAGTGATCCTGATCAACCTGGGCGATACGACCTTTGTCGTGCAACGCGGCGACCGGATCGCGCAACTGGTGTTGGCCCCGGTCACGCGCGCATCATGGCTGGAAGTAGAAGAGCTCGATCCGACCGCGCGCGGCGCAGGTGGGTTTGGGTCGACCGGGGTCGCCGCAGCAACCCCGATCGTCTAGCCAAATCCTCCCCGTCCCGG
>JAYTHT010000602.1:0-2555 GCA_043732365.1 Novosphingobium sp.
GAGCGTGGGCCGATCCAGCCGTTCCGACCAACGCGTCATGCGTTCGAGGAAATCGAGTTTTTGTCCGAATTTCGCATTGGCCTCACGGTCGGGAATGTCGCCGCCGGCGGGGATATACACGTTTTCGAGGAAGATTCCGGTGCCTGTCAATTCGACCCCGACATGACGTCCATCGCCATTGTCCTGCCAATCATGGCGTGCGGTCTCGGTCAGCGGCAGGCGGCTGACCGTGGCGACGCCGTGATAGCCCTTCTGGCCGTGTACCGCGATGTGGCCATAGCCGAGCCGCTCGAACATTTCGCGCGGGAACAGCGGCTCGATGCATTTGATTTCCTGCAGACACAGCACGTCGGGCCGTTCTTGCGTCAGGAACCGTTCGACCTGGTCAATGCGCAGGCGCACCGAATTGATATTCCATGTGGCAATTGTGATCATGGCGCGGGGTCTAGCATCGCGGAAAAAAGTGGGAACCGGTTTTTTGCAAAAAGCGATGCGATAATCAAAAAGCGCATCGCGGAAAAAAGTGGGAACCGGTTTTTTGCAAAAAGCGATGCAATGCGAAAAAAGCGCATTTGCTCCGGAGCCAGACGTGCGGATTTCATGAGATTTGCCCCGGAAAACTGAAAACCCTCGCCCCAAGGGGGGGCATGTGGGGCGAGGGTTCCAGCTGCGTTCGTCACGCTGTGACAAGACGGTTCGGGGGGGCGATTAGCGGGCAACAGGGGGGGGACCCGCTTTGAACCATCCTGCTGCTATCGGTTTAGCGGCGCCTGGCTTTCACTGCGATGAACGAGGTGTGCAGGAATTTTGCAGATTGTCGCAAATCGTCGTCCCTGTCGCGGGCCCGTGGCGAGCGGGGTTTAGCCGGCTTTATGGTTTTGCTGGCGGGGGTCGGTCCAGCGGAACATCGCGTCGCTGACACCGACACCGTATTGCGGATTGGTCAGGCGCACCATCGTGCGGCGCGACTGCGCATCGGTGGCGATCCACGAATCGAGTTCGAGCCCGCCGGGTGCCGATGGCTTGCGCAGCATCAGCAGCGTCAACGTGCCGTATTCTGGATGACCGGGATCGCGTACCGACATGCTGATCAGGTCGGACCGTCCGGTCGGATTGAGCCTGGCAAAGCGCGCCACATCTTTGTCGGGGTTGAGCAGCGCGCCCAGCGGGCTGTTGCGGATCGGCCAGCGTTGCACCTGGCGCACTTCGTAATCGATCATGGTCAGCGAGGACCCGTCCGACACGATCAACAGCGGCACGCCGGGTTGATATTGAAAGCGGATCTTGCCCGGGCGCTTCATCGTCAGCGTGCCGGTCACGCGCCCGCCATTGGCGTCGGTCTGGATGAAATCGGCGCGAAGAGTGTCGATCGCGCGTAAGGCGGCAACCGCCTGGGTAATGTCGCTCGCTTGATCGGCATATGCTGGCGCCGCGGCAAACGGCAAAGCCCCCGCCGCGCCGGCGACGATGGCCATCGCAACGAAGGTCTTTGTTGCAAAAGCACCACACCGGGTCGCTTGCGAAATTTTAGACAAAATTTTGGGCGAAAATCTGAAAGTCACAGTGTGGGTCATAGCCAGAGCATTAACGGCCTGTCATTGAACCCGGCGTGAACTTACTTGATCTTGGCTTCTTTGAATTCGACATGCTTGCGCACTACCGGGTCGTATTTCCGGAAAGTGAACTTTTCGGTCGAATTGCGCGGGTTCTTTTTGGTTACGTAAAAGAAACCGGTACTGGCGGTCGAGACCAAGCGGATCTTGACGGTGACTGTCTTGGCCATAACTCTATCCTGAAACTGTGTGTGTCCTGAGCCTGGCGCGTCCGCAAAACCAAAGTTTGCGCCTTACCAAGCTACTCTACAGGGGCCGCCCGTTGCGGCAGAATCGCGGCGATGTCAAGCTTGATGGCCCGCCGGTTCGTGACGCATTTGGCAATCGGGGGTTATATTTAGTCGAGCCTGGCCGATTCCTCGGCGCCGCGGCACCGCTTGGATGTCTGTCGCGCAAACGTATGATCGGCCTGGTGGTCACGGGCGGCCAGATCGATCGGCGACAGTTTCCATCGCTTGAACGGATCGTCGTGCCTCGCGGCAAAACCCATGACCGCCTCGAACGCGGCGCGGTTGTACCAGGTGCGATCAATCAGGACGATGTCGCCCGCGGCGGGCTTGTCCAACGCGACGGTGCGGACCCGGCGCGTGTTCAATTTTTCCGGGATGGCGTGGTTCACCCCGGTCTTGCCGGCGGTGTTGCGCCCTTCGAACCAGACGAGCATGCGCGCCCCGGTCCCGGCCGCCCAGCGCGCTGCGTTGTTCAGCTCTTTCTGAAGGTGGCTCCAGCAGCTCGGGCATAGCGCTTGTGCCCCAAATGGCCCGCATGCTCATCCCGATGATGCGCCATCAGGCGTTTAGCAGCCAGACCAAGGCAAAGCTGCCGATCAGGATGCGATAGATCGCAAACGGGATGAAGCCGTGGCGGCTGATATAGCCGATGAACAGACGAATCACGACCAGCGCGACCACGAACGAGACGACCGAACCGATCGCAATCTGG
>JAYTHT010000603.1:0-2553 GCA_043732365.1 Novosphingobium sp.
CGATGACCGAACCAAACCAGCCCGCGAATTCTGACCAACTCACGCCGCCGCTCAAAGTGGCGATCCTGCCTGTGACTCCGTTGCAGCAGAACTGCACGCTCGTGTGGTGTACCAAAACCATGCGCGGCGCGTTTATCGACGCGGGCGGCGATCTGCCGCTACTGCGCCAGGCGATGGCCAAGACCGGGGTGACGATCGAAAAACTGCTCGTGACGCACGGGCATATCGACCATTGCGGTGGCACCAATGCGTTTGCTCGCGAACTCGGCGTGCCGATCGAGGG
Organism: Novosphingobium sp.; assembly: GCA_043732365.1. Classification (GTDB taxonomy): domain Bacteria; phylum Pseudomonadota; class Alphaproteobacteria; order Sphingomonadales; family Sphingomonadaceae; genus Novosphingobium. Next base: position 284 of record JAYTHT010000603.1, read on the forward strand.
GCCCGAAGAGGCCGACCGCTACTGGATTGCGAAATTGGACGAAGACGGCGCGCGCTATGGCATCGCGGGCGAAGTGTTTGAACCCGATCGCTGGTTGCACGATGGCGATACCGTGACGATCGGCGACTGTGTGCTCGATGTGGTGCATTGCCCGGGTCACACGCCGGGGCATGTCGTGTTTTTTCACGCGCCGTCGCGGTTTGCGATTGTCGGTGACGTGATTTTTCAGGGATCGATCGGGCGTACCGATTTCCCGCTGGGCAATCATCAGCAATTGCTTGATTCGATCACGCAGAAACTGTGGCCATTGGGCAACGACGTCACATTCGTGCCCGGCCATGGCCCGGTCAGCACTTTTGGCCGCGAACGCCAGACCAATGCGTATGTCAGCGATACTATCCTGGCGGGGTAATCGCCCTTCCTGCTGACAGGAAGGGCAATAGCGCTATTTGATGAACGCGATCGCTAACGCCCACACGCCCAGGCCCAGCAGCGTCAGCATCGTTATCAGCGTGCCGACCATGCGGCCCGCTTTGAACGCGCCGCCATCCATGCCCAGGCCATGCGCGACGCGGGCCAGGATGAACAGCCCGGCGACGATGGCCAGTGCCATGTTCGTCGGGCGCGCGGCCTCGATCGCCGTGATCAGGATCAGCACGATCGGCGCGTTCTCGATGAAATTCGCCTGGGCACGCATGCGCCGGATCAGATGTTCGTCGCCGCCATCACCGACAGACACTTTTTTTGCCGTGCGGACGGCGCCGATACGGATCGACAGCCATATGTTGATCAATGCTGCGGCGCCCGCCGCAGCCAGGGAAATGGGCAGATACATCCTCGCAATGCTCCCTCAAAAGACCGCCTCGCTCTGTCGGTGGCAAGGTCGCAAGCCTGACACCTGATGATCTATTGCAGGCCGTCTTGCAAATCATCTGAAATTGCGTATAGGCCCCCCTTCGCCCGCGAGTGGCACCGATCGGTTTGAACCGTCTCCCCGCCAATCTGCATGTCTGTGCAAATTGGTCTGTGGGGGTTGTATGGTTATCCGGTTTTGCCTATCGCGCCGTAACCCAGAACTTTGATCAATCAGGAACAGGTGCCGAAATGGCCGTCCCCAAGCGAAAAACATCGCCCTCCCGTCGCGGGATGCGTCGTAGCCACGATGCGCTGAAGGTTGAAGCCTTCCACGAGTGCTCGAACTGCGGCGAATTGAAGCGTCCGCATTGCTTGTGCAACGCTTGCGGCCATTACAATGGTCGTGAAGTGCTCGCAGTCGGCGCCTGACACACGCATTTCACACGCCGGGTCTATGATGATTCGGCGCGTGCCAGACTAAGTGACGGCACAGTGGTAGCACCACGCCGTCATTTCTTCGCAGAATCAGCGCGCATCGTTGAAACCGCCTGAGCCACAGCGTTGTGCCAAGCAATTTTTTGCCAAACACTATTGCGGTCGCAGGCAGACCGATCGCGCGAGAGGGGACCGTCGTACAATGAGCCTGCCGCGTATCGCCATTGACGCGATGGGCGGCGATGAAGGGCTCAGCGTGATGGTCGCTGGCGCATCCCTGGCCCTAGCCGCCGATCCGCGCCTGTCATTCCTGATGGTCGGCGACGAAACCCGCGTGGCAGAGACCATGGCCCGCTATCCGGCGCTGATCGCACGCACCCAGATCCGCCACGCACCCGATGTTGTCACCGGCGACGAACGCCCGACCCAGGCGTTGCGCCGGGCGCGCACGACATCGATGGGTCTGGCGATCGATGCCGTAAAGCAGGGCGATGCGGGCGCCGCGGTCAGCGCGGGCAACACCGGGGCACTGATGGCCATGGCCAAATTGTCGTTGCGCATGTTGCCCGGGATTGACCGACCCGCGCTGGCAGCCCTGGTGCCAACGCTTGGCGATCACGATCTGGTCATGCTCGATCTGGGCGCCAATACGACCTGCGATGCGCGCAATCTGGTGCAATTTGCGATCATGGGCGCGGCGTACGCCCGGATCGCCAACGGCCTGGCCAGCCCGCGCGTCCGCTTGTTGAACATCGGGACCGAAGAAACCAAGGGCACCGACGATTTGCGTGATGCAGCCGCTTTGCTTAAACAGGTCGATGCCACGCTGGCGCTGACGTTCGATGGGTTTATCGAGGCGGACAAGATCAGCCGGGGCGACGTCGATGTCGTCGTCACTGACGGTTTTTCTGGTAATATCGCGCTAAAGGCGATGGAAGGCGCGGCCCGATTCGTCACGGATTTGCTGCGCCGCAGTTTTT
>JAYTHT010000604.1:0-2551 GCA_043732365.1 Novosphingobium sp.
CCCAGCCGAATTGCGAATAATCCATGACAATCACGCTCGACACCGGGCCATAACGCAGCGCCGCCGTCATCAACAATTGGGTGAACATACCAAACACCCCGATGCCGGCGATCATCAGCCATGTGATCAGGCTGTGGTGAAATGGCGGGTCATACCCGGTGGGCGCAAACGGCAGAGCCAGCATCAGCATCGGCACGCTCATCGCCGAGTAATAGAACACGATTGTCAGCGGTGCCTCGGTCCGGCCCAGATCGCGCAACTGGATCGATACGAGCGCGATCATGAACGCGGCACCGATCCCGACCGCCAGACCTGCAATCGGCAAATGCGCCTGACTGGGATTGGCCATGATCGCCACCCCGATCAACCCGAGCAGCACCGCACTCATGCGCCACACGCCCACGCGTTCGCCCAGCAACAGCACGGATAACGCGACCGCAAAGATCGGCGCGGTAAACCCGAGCACGGTCGCCTCTGCCAGCGGCAGCAACAGCACCACGCCCAAAGTCATGAACATGCCGACCGACCCGATCATCGCACGCCGGGCATGGACCCATGGTCGCGCGGTGCGCAGCCGGAAAACCTGGCCACGCATCGCCAGCCATGCAAACAACATGACCGCGGGTATGAATTGGCGCCAGACCAGCGTTTCGGGGAACCACATCCCGCGATGGCTGACCAGTTTGACCAGCAGCAACATCACCGAAAACACGAATGCAGAGCCCAGCCGCAGGCCCAGGGCCAACATCGGGCGCTGTTCAACGGGTGAGCCAAATTGCAGGCGTTTGATGATTGGGGCGGGCACTGTCTCGCCGCCCTGAAAGGGAAAGGCGCGCAGATCAAGCAAATCCGCGCGCCTTTGTCTCTGTCAACCGATTTGGGTTACGCGATCAGACCCTTACAGACAGGCTTCCAGAAACGCCTGGTCAAACCCGTATTGGCGGGCCTTTTCCAGCGTGTAAGGGCGCAGACCTGCGGGGCGGAATTCGCCGATGATTTTGCCGTCTTCGCCTTCGTCCAGGTATTCGAACTTGAACAGTTCCTGCGTCACGATCACGTCACCTTCCATCCCGATGACTTCGGTGATGTTGGTAGTGCGGCGTGACCCATCGCGCAGACGTTTGACCTGAACGATCAGGTCGACCGATTCGGCGATCTGGCGGCTGATCGCTTCCTTGGGAATCTTGATGTCGCCCATCAGGATCATGTTTTCCATACGGCCGAGGCATTCGCGCGGACTGTTGGCATGGAGCGTGCACATCGATCCATCGTGGCCGGTGTTCATCGCGGCGAGCAGATCGAAACATTCCGCCCCTCGGATTTCGCCCAGGATGATCCGGTCAGGCCGCATACGCAGTGCGTTCTTGACCAGATCGCCGATCGTGATCGCGCCCTGGCCCTCCAGGTTTGGCGGGCGCGTTTCCAGCGGCAGCCAGTGCGGCTGTTGCAGGCGCAATTCGGCGGCATCTTCGATCGTCAGCACACGCTCGCCCGGATCGATCATTTTCGACATGGCGTTCAGCATCGTGGTCTTGCCCGAACCGGTACCGCCGGAAATGACGATATTCATCCGGCTTGCGCCCGCAATTTTCAGCGCGGTACACATCTTGTCGCTCATCGAACCGAAATCCCGCAGCATATCGAGCGTGATCGGTTTTTCCGAGAATTTACGAATCGAGATCGCGGTGCCGCGCAAGCTGAGCGGTGGGACGATCACGTTGACGCGGCTGCCGTCCTTGAGCCGGGCATCGGCCAGCGGGGTGGTCTGATCGACGCGGCGGCCGACCTGGTTGACGATGCGCTGGGCGATCTGAAACAGATGGCTTTCGTCACGAAACCGGATCGGTGCGAGCATCAGCTTGCCCTTGCGTTCGATATACGTCTGATCGGGGCCATTGACCATGATGTCCGAAATATCGGGATCATTCAGCAGCTCTTCCAGTGGCCCGAACCCGAGCAATTCGTCGATCAACACCTTTTCCAGCGCGAACTGTTCGCGCCGGTTGAGCGTGACTTTCAGCTCGGCCAGCACTTCTGTGATAATCGGGCGGAATTCTTCCGACAGTTCTTCTTTGGTCAGCGTTGCTGCGGCTTCGGGATCGACGCGTTCGAGCAGATGCGGCAGCACCTGTTCCTTGATCTTGTGAACCGACGCTTCAAAACCTTCGGCATGATGATGGCTTTCGACGACCTGGTTGGCGCGGTCTGCCAGCCGCGCCAGCGCGTCGGATTTGTTGTCACCCGTGTCGTACCCGCCACCCGGCTTGCCGCTGCTGTCATTGCCAGGCAAAGGCATGGCGCCGCCAGCCGGGCTCATCGGCGCGGCGCTGTCATTGCCCTTCATCGGCCGGGCAACGCCGAAGGAAGGCCGCATCGCCGCGCTCCCACCTCCCTGACCAGCCTTGCGACCAAATGCACTCATACCCGTATCCCGTTTGCTTGCTGCCACGTGCACGCAAATCCGCACTGGCAATTGTCTCGGTTCGATAACCGTCAATAGACCGGAAAATGCTTAGAATTTGCTAAAGATGCCGCAAGGTTTGTTGGATTT
>JAYTHT010000605.1:0-8588 GCA_043732365.1 Novosphingobium sp.
TGCGCATAGGCCAGCGGTTGCGGTACAAAACCCCAATTGCGTTTGAAATGATAGGCGCCGCTGTCGGTCTTTGACCGGCCAAAATCAAACCGGTCGCACCCGCGCATGCGGGCGTGGCACATCAGGTGGTAGTACATCACGTCGTTGGCGCGCAACCGGCGCGCATCGGCAATTCCGCCGCCCCAATAAGGCATGACGGCGCCGCGATGATACAGGCTGAGCACTGCCGCGATCGGTCTGTCGTCGGAGAGCACGGTCAGGATATCGGCATCGTCGCCAAACCCATCGAGCACCGCATCGAACAGTGCGCGCGGAAACACCGGAGTGCCCAGATTGCGCACCGATTCGGCATAGACCGCATAATGCATTGCGCGATCGGCAGCGCTGCGCCCGATCTGCACGGTCAATGCATGGGCCAGTCCCTTGCGCACTTCGGCGCGCTGTTTGCGCGGGATCGCGGCCAATTGCGCTTCGTCATCGGCGGCCAGCGGCATGACAAATCCGGCATGACTGTCGGTCTTCACATGCCAGCCCCTGCCCCGATCCAACGGCCCATCAGGCAACGGGCCACCGCGCAATTCGACCGACGGACACGACAATCGCGCCGCCAGGCCCACGGCGGCGGCGGCCAGCGCGCCGGCGTGTGCCGGATCACCAATCACTCCGCCATCGACCGCAAAGCCGGTCGATACCAGCGCGCGGCCAAACAGCGGCGAATGCACCGCATTCAGTGGCAGCAGTGCCACGATTTCGCCCGCCGTTTCGGCCAGCAAAATATGCGTTTCATGGCCGCATGCGTGTTCGACGGCATGCAACCATGCGGGACGATGAAACGCCGTCGCATCAGGACATCGCGCCACAAATGCGGCAATGCGCGACGCATCATCCGGGCGTGCCAGCCGGGTGGTGTTCAGCACAACAGCCGGGTCCATCATCATGGCGTACGCGCGGCTTCACGCGCGGCCAGCGCGTCCATCCGGCCCCATTCGAAATCGTGCAACAGCCGCTGCAATTTGCCGCGCATCGCACCCAACCGGCTGTAATGGCGGATTTTAGACCGCATTGACGCCTCAGCCACGCGCGGCTGATCGGGGTCGATTTCCCAAGGGTGAAAATAGGTCAGCGCCGGGCGCGCGTCATGGCGATTGACCCGGCGCAGCGCCCAATGGGACAGCGCGTAAGGCAGTATTCGGAAAAACCCGCCGCCGCCTGCCGCCATCCGCCGTCCAGCCCATTCCGTGGTCGTCACCGGAATCTCGATCAAATCGGCGCCAGCTACGGGACGAAACGCAAAGCGCGGGGCCTCGCGCCAGCCATAATGGTCATGGACGATCGGCGCGACGCTGGATGAATAGCGATAGCCCTGTTCGGCCAGAACCTCATGCGCCCATGGCGTGCGCGTATCGATCGAAAAGCTGGGCGCGCGGTACCCGGTGACGTGCGCCCCCGTCAGATCCTGCAGCACATCACGCGCGCGTATCAGGTCGGCGGCAAATCCGGCGCGATCAAAGGTAAACACCCGCGCGTGATCCCAACCATGGCTGGCGATTTCGTGACCTTCACTGGCGATGCGGCGCATCATCCCGGGGCAGCGCTGCGCCACCCAGCCCAATGTGAAAAATGTGCCTTTTACCCCCGCATCGGCAAACAGCGCCAGGATCGCGTCGCAATTGCGCTCAACCCGCAAATCCAGACTGTCCCAGCGCGACCGGTCAATCACCGTTTCGAATGCGCCGACCTGAAACCAGTCTTCGACATCGACCGACAGGCCGTTGATCGGATCGGATCGCATGGTGTCCATTTGCCCCTGGCTTGCCCCGCCCGGCCTGATCAGGCCGCGCGGACCGAAGCGTTTTCTGCCTCAAGCCACTCGATCAGCATGGCCAGCACATGGCGAATGGCTTCGTTCTGATCGCTGGTGCGGACTTCGAGCGCTTCGATCCGGTGAGTCAGGTCGGCAATCGCTGCCCGGATCGGTTCGTGATCCGGTGCGTGCGCGTCATCATGGTCATGCATGGGTTCGTTGGCGGGAGCGACCGCCACGGGGCTGCGCATTTCGGCCAGCTCCATCACCGCCTGCTGCAATTCGGCGATCTGTTCGTCGCGCGCAGCCAATTCGCGCGCCAGGGCTTCCATGATGCCAGCCATATTCGCAGAATGCTCACCAGCCGGCGCTTCGGGATGACCATGCGTTGCGGCGTGATCATGCCGCACCACAAAATCGGCCGGTTCAGGTGGCGCAATCGCGTCATCGCTGGCCCCGCCGGCATGTCCGGCATCGCCGGCAAGGTCTGCGATCACTTCGTCCAGCATGTCTAGATCGATCGTATCGGCGTGTTCGACCGCGCCCAGCAGCAGTAGTCGATTGACCAGCTGGTTGACGCGGCGCGGCACACAGCCGCTCGCTTCGGCCAGCCGGGCATAGACACCAGGCGCAAATGCCGGGCGGCCCTTCCAGCCGACATGCGTGAGCCGATGTTCGACATAGGCGCCGACTTCCTCGGTTTCCATCGCGTCGAGATGGTGCGTTGCGATCACCCGCTGGCGCAATTGTTCCAGCTCCGGCGAATTGACCGTCACGCGGAATTCGGGCTGCCCCAGCAACAGGATCTGCAACAGCGGATGCGCGCCCAGTTGGAAATTGGATAGCATGCGCAGCTCTTCGAGCGCCTGAACCGACAAGTTCTGCGCCTCATCGACGATCAGCAAGGCACGGCGCCCAGCGCGCGCTTCGTCTTGCAAAAACATTTCCAGGCTGCCGAGCGCGGCGACCTTGTCCAGCGCAACAGGGTCTTGCGCAACCGGCGGCACGACGCCGAATGCTTGCGCAGCCACACGCACCAGTTCGCCCGCATCCAGCCGGCTGGTGACAATCTGCCCTACGCTCAGTCGCTGACGGTCGATCGAGGCAACCAGATGGGCCGCGAGCGTCGATTTGCCCGCGCCAACTTCGCCGGTGATCACGATAAAGCCTTCGCCCTGGGCCAGGCCATACCCAAGGTACGACAGCGCCTTGCGGTGTGTCAGGCTTTCAAAATAGAATTCGGGATCGGGTGCGAGCTGAAACGGCCGGCCGCTGAACCCGTAGAACTGATCGTACATGGGCGTTCCCTAAAGCGTGATGCCAAAAAGTGGGTACCGGTTTTTGGCAAATATTCATGCGACAACGATATTTTTCGCGTGATGCCAAAAAGTGGGTACCGGTTTTTGGCAAATAATCATGCGACAACGATATTTTTCGCGTGACGACAAAAAGTGGATACCGGTTATCGGAAATTGTAACGCAGCCCAAGCTGGGCGAGCGTTTCGAGCTGATCCGACGAAATCTGCGGATTAACCCCCATCACTTCGAACGAAGCGGTGCCAACCAGACGGTCGGTCAGATGGTGAACCATCGATCCGCTTACCCCCCAATCGGCAGTGTCGCCATATGCGTAAGTGTCGGTATGATAGATCGAGGCAAAGGCGCTGACATAAAACCGCGTCTGGTGATCAATTGGCCCGGATATGCCGCCATCGACAAACCACGTCTGATCGAGCTTGCCATTTTCGCTGGCCAGCACGGTGTCTGGCGCCGCGATATAGCGGCGCGCGGTATACCCGCCGCCCAGACTGAAATTAAGACGCCCGAAATTCAGCCCATAGGCCGCGTTAAAGCCGCGCGAATGGAATACCAGCGCATTGGCCGAACCCAGCGCGCCTGTAACACAACCGCCCCCCGGGTTGGTGCCGGCATTGGTGCTGCCGGTGTAACAGCCGCCGACATTGCCGCTGAACGGATCGCGCGTGATCACGCTATCGGTCGGCACTTGTTGCAGCGCAGCCATCAGCCCCGACCCAAAGCCGTAAATCCCGTCATACACCGACGCGCTGAGCGTCTGGCGGCTGTCGGGGGCGTGGAACAGCGATCCGTAATAGGTCGCGCTGTCATATCGCCGGCCAACATAAGCCGCCGCCATCGTGCGCTTGCTCGGGTGCCAGACCACTCCGACATCCCAGGTCAGTCCATCGGTTTTATAGGCGATCCGGCGCGGTTGGCTTTTATCGACCACGTATTGCCCATTGGCGGCGATGACCGCATTGCCATTGGCATCGATCACCGCGTTGCGCTGTGACACCTGGACTTTTTCCCAGCCGATATCGGCGACCACTGCGATGGTACGCGATATCGGCTGGGTGAACTCCACGCCCAGCCGGTCATCGATCAACTGCTGATCCAGGCTAGAGATGTTTTCGCGCAGATAACTGCCGAGCAATGTGACGCCAAACGGCAGGATTTCGCCCGGGCGCACGCCCGCCGATACCATGCCCTGCTGCGTCAGCGAATGGCCGAACAGATCGACCGGGGCGCCGCCACCCGATGGCGTGTAAGCGCGGATCTGATCAATTTCGTTATAGCCGACATTATACGCCGCCTTGAACCCTACGATACCCAGATGAGTCGACAACGAGGGGCCGGCATACAGAGACCAGATCTGATAGATCGAGCCCTGGTTTTCAACCGGATTGATCAGCACGCCGCCGCTCTGTTCGATCGACGTGCGTGTAGCCAGGCCGCCAAAATCGAAAGTCAGCGTACGCGGAACGATCTGGGTGTTGGTGCGAACAATGCCGGTAAACGTGTCGGAACTGCTCACGTCACCGGTTTCGGTGAAATGGTGTTCATAGCGCAAGGTCGCGATGCCGGTGGTGCGATGGTCGTTGATGGTCATATCAACGCCTGCGGCCAAAGTCGTATAAGTCACCACCGGAACATGTGGTGTGACCTGATCATAGACGGTCTGGTCGATTTCGAGGTAGGGCGTGATTTTAGTCCGTTTGCGCGGCTTGCCCAAAGCCCCCCCGGGGGGCCCCCGGCCGAGTGGCGGCAGATACGCGCCATCGGACGCGGCAGAGGCCGACGCGCTGCTGCCATCGGGCGCGGTCGCGGTATCATCGACGGCACTCGGGTTGTTATGCGTCAGCGATGCGCCGCTGACGGATGGCGCAGCCGTCTGGGCACGCGCGGTTGCGCCCCACCCTGCCGATACGATCAACGCCGCGGCGCTGACGGTGATGTGCAAGACCCCCTTCATGCGGACTTAGTCCTTATACCCATAGTACGTGCCAAAACGGCGCCCACTCGGTGAAAAATGAGAAGCATTGAGTAACAGCTTGATATCGTTACATCCAGACAGCAGCCCGATCGCATCGCGCAGAGCGGCTTCGCTGGTCATGTCGGCGCGTACCACGACCACCGCCTGCCCGACATGCAGCGCGAGCGCGCTTGCCGGAGAAGCCGCCAGCACGGGCGAGCTATCGAAAATCACGATCCGCCCGCGCGTCTGCGACGTCAGCCGGTCGAGTACTTGCGCGGTCCGCGCCGCTGCCAGCCATTCGGTGTCAGAGCCAGAGGCATTGCCCGCAGGCAGCACAAACAGCCCGGGAATATCGGTGCCCAAAATGCAATCTTCGACCGCGACGCGCGGATCGGACAGCGCATCGAGCAATCCCGGCCCGCCCGGCAGGCCAAGCGTCGACAACACCGACGGTTTGGCAAAGTCGGCATCGACCAACAGCACTTCGGTGTCTTTTTCCGCCGCCATCGACAGCGCCAGATTGACCGAACAGAATGTCTTGCCCTCGCCCGGCAATGCCGAACACACGAGAATGCGTTCGCCATGCACCGGCCCGCGCCCTGCGCGGGCTTCGGCAGCGGTCTGCAGCAATTGCCGCTTGATGATGCGGAATTCTTCCAGCAGCGCGGTCACCGGGCCTTCGGGCTCGATCATGCCGCGTTCGCGTAAATTCTTGCGGTCGATCGCGTGGAATGAGCCGCGAAACAATTGCGCGCCAGTCGCTCCGTCCAATGGCGCCGGTGCGCGCGACCCTTGCGTGGCGGGCATGCCAAACGAAGGTGTGGCGGGCACGGGGAACGGGGTCGGCATCGGCGCCACGGCGAACGTGGGTTCCGGCGCGGCAGCGGCGACCGCCGGTACGCTTGCCGGGTTTGGTACGGCGACTGGCGACAACGGTGCAGCAGCGACAGTTGGCGTAACAATCCGGCGCCAATCGTCGCTGCCGCCGGCGCGCTCGATCAATGACGCGCGCTTGGCCGGGCGCTTGGCGGGAGGAACTGGGGTCTGATCGGTCATGTCATTGCTCCGCTCAGGCCACCAACCGGCGCTTCATGAATTCAAGCGCCATCAGGACCACCAACAGCATGACCAGCCCGGCAACACCGCCGCCGAACCATTTCAATTGCCGCCGCTGTTCGACCAGCGCCGACGCCGTACGCGCCAAAGTCACTGCGCCCAACACCGGCAACCCGATCGCACGTTCAAGCGCGGTGGTCGTCGCAAACGTCCCGCGAACACGGCCCAGTCCAAACGCGACGCCGCAACCGATCCCCACCCCGGCAATGAGCACGCCCGCCAACAACAGCGGACGGTTGGGCGCTGCTGGATCATGCGGCACGGTCGGCGGATCGATCACTTCGAATTTGATTGCATTGTGTTCGTTTTCGACCTGGCCGCGCAGACGCAGCGCCTCGCGATCACGGAGCAGTTTGTCATACTGTTCTTTCAATACGTCGTAATCGCGATTGATCCGCGATGCCTCGGCAGCGACCGCCGGTTCGCTGAATTGCTGCGTTGTCAGTTGTGCGATGTCTTGTTGCAGCGAAGACTTGCGCGATTGCAACGCGACAACGCTGGCCTCACGGTCTGCCTTGATCGACTGGAGCGAGGCGTAGGCCGGATTGGGCGATCCGCCGCCGCCGTGGGCGCCTTCGGCCGCTACGGCGCGCGACAATTGCGCGATCTGCGCGCGTTGCGCGATCACATCGGGGTGGCTGTCGGTCAGGCCTTTGGCATGCATCGATGCCAGATCTGACTGCGCCTGGATCAGCGCGCCTTTGGCGCCGCCGCTGGTGCCGGGCAATGTGACGGTCGGCGCGGTGCCGGCCATCTGTCCGCTGATGGATGCGAGCGCGCTTTGCGCCGCCATCAGGTCAGAATCGATCCCGCGCATTTCCGCGCGCGTGCCTTCGATCCGGGCCGAAACGGCGCCGGTGCCCGGCAACATCCCGGCATTTTTGGAATCAAACGCCTGGCGTTTCTGTTCAGCCGCTTCCAGATCTTTTTGGCGATCGGTCAACTGCTGATCCATAAAGGCCAGCGTGTCGCTCATTTCGCCGCGCCCGCCCGACAGGTTTTCTTCGCGAAAAATGTCGATCATCTTTTGCGCGATGTCCTGCGACAGTTTCGCGTTTTCGGCGTCGGAAAAGGCGCCACTGCCCGATGTCGCGCTGATTTCGAACAGATTTTCCTGGCTGTTGGCGACTTTGACCGCGTTCGCCAGCGAAGCGACCGCGCTTTCCATCTGTTTTTCGGTGGTCACTTTTTCGCCCAGCCGCGTGGCGCGGACGACTTTTTCCAGATTGACCGCGCTGCTGAGTGTTTCGCGTACGCGGTTAATATCGCGATGGCGGTCGGCGCCCACGCCGATCTGATCGGACAGGACATCATCGATCTGGACAAAGATGCGCGCATGTGATTCGTATTTGTTGGGGATCGTCCCCACTGCCAACCATCCGGCCAGGCACACGATCCATGCCAGCCCCAGCGCGATCCAGCGCCGGTTCCAAACGCTATGCAGCGCGCCTCTGATCTGGTCCGCAAGACCGTCCATGCCGTTTGCCCCGCCGCTCAGAACATGCTTTCGGGGATGATGATCACATCCCCTGGGACGAGCATGACATTGGCGCGCGTATCGCCTTTACGCAGCAAGTCATTGATGCGCAGAGAAAATTCCTTTTGCTTGCCGGTCTGTTTGTCAAACCGGATCAGCCGGGCGCGATTGCCCGCGGCAAATTCCGACAGCCCGCCGACCGAAATCATTGCATCGAGCAAAGTCATATTTGCGCGATAGGGGATAGAGGCTGGCTTTCCGGTCGCCCCGACCACGCGCACTTGCTGGCTGAACGTGCCCGAAAACTTGTTCACAATGACCGAAACGATTGGTTCCTGGATATATTGCGACAGTTGCAGCTTGATGTCTTCGGATAGCATCGACGGGGTTTTGCCCACGGCGGGCATATCGGTGATCAGCGGCGTGGTGATCCGTCCGTCGGGGCGCACTTGCACTTGCGCGCCCAGTTCCGGGTTGCGCCAGACAAAGATCGTCAGTTCATCCAGGGGCCCGATGATATAATCCTCACCTGGGCCTTCCTGCAGCGACACGAATGAAGCCGCGGGCAATTGCGCTCCGCCACCGCCGCCCGCACAGCCCGACAGGGCCAGACCGACAATGGCTATTCCGGCAAATGCCATTGCCGATCGCCTGCTGACCGGGCAGTCGACGGGGGCAGGCGCGGCGTCGTTCGACATGAACCATCCTTTAAAAACGCATTCGCGCGCGTTTTGGGCCTTTCCCCCGCCAATATAGCGGGGACGGCCCGGTGTCCCGGATGTCCCCAAGGGGGACGGGACCCGCGCATTTCCACACCACCGTTATGTCCAAAAAGGGTGAAGATACGGTTAGTGCTGATGCATTGCGCGGATCTGTCCCAAGACAGAACAGCGCATTACCGATTGCTTAACCAACTG
>JAYTHT010000606.1:0-2550 GCA_043732365.1 Novosphingobium sp.
GGGACCGGGGCCAATGCCTGCTAGCTGGAGTCTGATTGCGAAACTAGCGAAAGAGCGAGTTTCGAAGTCGGTACCGACACCCCGAAACAGGGTTTTGGATCAGGCACCGGGGCGGACAAATCTGTGAATTGAAGTTTCGTCTTAGCAAACGTGACACTTGGCAAGAGCGCTGCTAACGCGCGCGGATGACCGAACTCGCGCTGATCCGCAATTTTTCCATCATTGCCCATATCGACCATGGCAAATCCACTCTGGCCGACCGCCTGATCCAGTTCACCGGCGGTCTGACCGAGCGTGAGATGTCGGCGCAAGTGCTCGACAACATGGATATCGAGCGTGAGCGCGGCATCACCATCAAGGCGCAGACCGTGCGGCTGGATTACACAGCGCACGATGGCAAGACCTATCAGCTCAACCTGATGGACACGCCCGGTCACGTCGATTTTGCCTATGAAGTCAGCCGCAGCCTGGCCGCGTGCGAAGGCGCGCTGTTGGTGGTGGACGCCGCGCAAGGGGTCGAGGCGCAGACCCTTGCCAATGTCTATCAATCGATCGAGCACGACCACGAGATCGTGCCGGTGATCAACAAGATCGATCTGCCCGCTGCCGAGCCCGAACAAGTGCGCGCGCAGATCGAGGATGTGATCGGCATCGATGCCAGCAATGCGGTGCTCGCCAGCGCCAAATCAGGCATCGGCATTGCCGAAGTGCTCGAAGCGATCGTCACGCGCATCCCTCCGCCAGGCGGTGACCGCAATGCGCCACTGCGCGCGATGCTGGTCGATAGCTGGTATGACCCGTATCTGGGCGTGGTCATTCTGGTGCGGATCATCGATGGTGTGATCCGCAAGGGGCAGCATATCCGCTTTATGGCGGGCGACAGCGAGCATCTGGTCGACCGGGTCGGGTGCATGCGGCCAAAGATCGAACAGTTGAACGAATTGGGGCCGGGCGAAATCGGCTTTATTACAGCGCAGATCAAGGAAGTGGCGCAAGCGCGCGTTGGCGACACGATTACGACGGTCAAAGGCGGCGCAACCAAAGCGCTGCCCGGGTTTAAGGAAGTGCAACCGGTCGTGTTTTGCGGGCTGTTCCCGGCCGATGCCGCCGATTTTGAAAAGCTGCGCGATTCGATTGGCAAATTGCGGCTGAACGACGCCAGTTTCAGCTTTGAAATGGAAACCAGCGCGGCACTGGGCTTTGGCTTTCGCTGCGGCTTTTTGGGCCTGTTACATCTCGAAATCATTCAGGAACGATTGAGCCGGGAATACGACCTGGACCTGATCACGACCGCGCCGAGCGTGGTCTATCGACTGGCGATGACCGACGGATCGACGCAGGAATTGCACAACCCGTCCGACATGCCGGACCCGGTGCGCATCGATACGATGGAAGAGCCGTGGATCAAGGCGACGATCTACACCCCCGACGAGTATCTCGGTTCGATTTTGAAACTGTGCCAGGACCGGCGCGGCATTCAGACCGGGCTGACGTATGTCGGTGGCCGCGCCCAGGTGAACTACGAATTGCCGTTGAACGAAGTGGTGTTCGATTTTTATGACCGGCTGAAATCGATCAGCCGGGGTTACGCCAGCTTTGACTACGAACAGATCGGGCTGCGCGAGGGCGACCTCGTCAAAATGAACATCCTTGTGAACAACGAGCCGGTCGATGCGCTGAGCATGATTGTCCACCGCAGCCAGGCCGATGCACGCGGACGCGGGCTGGTCGAACGGCTGAAAGACCTGATCCCGCGCCACATGTTCAAAGTGCCGATCCAGGCCGCGATCGGCGCCAAAGTGATCGCGCGCGAAACTATCGCCGCGCTGCGCAAGGACGTCACCGCCAAATGTTATGGCGGCGACATCAGCCGCAAGAAAAAACTTCTGGATAAGCAGAAGGAGGGGAAGAAACGCATGCGCGAATACGGCAGCGTGCAAATCCCGCAGGAAGCGTTCATCGCTGCGCTGCGGATGGGCGATGAATAGGGTTCGCGCCAGCACTGACGCAAGATCGTGGCGACCGTCCGGCTTAACGCCTGACGCAAATGCAACTGCCCGTTGCCGCAATGTCGAGGGAGTGACTGGCGGCAACGGGCAGGCATTGGCGAACGGGTTATCTGGCGCGCAGACGCACTATGTGCTGCCATTGGCCGTTCGCTATGCGCGAAAGGATCGAATTTTGCGGCTTCGATCCCTCCGCTATTTTGTATCGTTATAGCCAGAACCACCACACGATGTGGAGTCTTTGGCATTTGGGATTGGATGGTTTGCGCATCAGCAAGTGACGATGTCGTTGTGGGTCGGCGCCAGCGCGACAAGGCCAGCCACAATCAATGCCGCGCAAGTGCCCCGCGCGATGATGTCAGATTGCGACCAGTCGAACCCAGGCATGGTTATGCTCCCCCAATTGTATTGCGCCGCTGGATCCAAAGGTTGCGACCAAAGGTTCCCGATTGCCGAACTTGCCATACTCACATCTTAAGTTACGTCGTCCTGGACGCAGTGGATGCAGTGCGCCGAAAAAAAGGGTCTTGCCTTGTCCAAAGCG
>JAYTHT010000607.1:0-2546 GCA_043732365.1 Novosphingobium sp.
GTTGATGCGGTAATCGCGCCCCGGGCCGACTCGCATATTGGTCTGGGTGTTGCGCAGCGACACCCAGTACGGCACGCCGTCGTTGTCCGCGGCACGCGCCATCGGCGTTAGCGCCAGCGCAATCGCCGCAACTATTCCGAACTCCAAGACAGACCTGATCCGCAATTGCATCGGTTCACGCGATACAGGATCATGCGCCCGGGGCAAGGGCGGCACGCATTGCAAACAGTGGACATTCTGACTTGCCCTTGACCCCTGCCCCCATGCCAGCCTAGCGATGCATGATGCCCAGTGCCCCGACCGATCAAACCGAAACCCGCCGCGTAGCGGGCAAACCGCGCGTCGTCGTAACCCGGCGCCTGCTACCCGAAACAGAGGCGCGGATGGCGCAGCTGTTCGACGTGGTGATCAATCACGACGATCATGCGTTTTGCCGGGACGAACTGATCGCCGCGATGGCCGATGCCGACGTGCTGGTCCCCACGGTTACGGACTTGATCGATGCCGATCTGATCGCGGCGGCGCCGCCCCGTTTGCGCATGATTGCCAATTTTGGCGCGGGCATCGACCATGTCGATTTGCGCGCCGCGCGCGTGAAAAAGATTGTCGTCACCAACACCCCGGGCGTGTTCACCGACGATACCGCCGACATGACGCTGGCGCTGATCCTGTCGGTCGCCCGGCGGATGAATTACGGCGGGCGCGTGTTACGCAGTGGGCAATGGCAAGGCTGGTCCCCGTCGACGATGCTTGGCGCCAGGCTGGGCGGGCGCGTGCTGGGGATAGTCGGGATGGGCCGCATTGGCCAGGCGGTGGCGCATCGGGCGCGGGCGTTTGGCCTGTCGGTGATCTATCACAACAGGCATCGCCTGCCCGACGCGCTGGAAATGATGCTGGGTGCGCGGCACGAGCCTGATCTGGATGCGCTGCTGGCGCAGGCCGACATTCTGACGCTGCATTGCCCGGCCACGCCCGAAACGCATCACCTGATCGATGCGCAGCGGATTGCGCTGATGAAACCGGGCACGTTCCTGATCAACACCGCGCGCGCGCAGATTGTCGAGGAAGAGGCGATGATCGCTGCGCTTGTTTCTGGCCACCTCGGCGGCGCCGGGCTCGACGTGTTTGAACACGAACCGATGGTCGACGCGCGCCTGCGCGATCACCACAATGTCGCCATCCTGCCACACATGGGCAGCGCCACAGTCGAAGGTCGCCTGGCCTCTGGCGACAAAGTCATCGCCAATATCCGGTTCTGGGTCGATGGCCACCGTCCGCCCGACCAGGTGCTGGAAGGCTGGCTATAGCAATCTGTTAAGTCTGTTCGGGGCATAACAAACCAGAACAGCGCCATTTGGCAGCAGGGTACCAGGGGCGGTCATGCGGGTTTCGGGCATTATCGGATTTGCACAGCGCGTTTGCGCCGGCGCGTTTTTGCTGTTGCCGGCGCTGCTGTGGCCCACTCTGGCGTGCGCACAAACCGGTGCGCTCGACGCAGTCCCCATTGCAACTCCCATTGCAATCGATGTGGCCGACAGTGGCGATACCGCATTTGTGATCGCGATGGCCTTACTGGCGCTGGCGATGATTCTGCCCGGAATTGTGCTGCATCACGGCGGCAGGTTGCGCGCGCGCGCATTTGCCGCGACCGCAACCGAAGTCGGCGCGATTGCGGCCATCGTCACGCTGGTATGGGTGGTCGTGGGCTACACGATCGGCTTTGGCAATGTCACCAGCGGCTTGGTCTCCAGTGGCTGGTTGGGCAGCGGCAACGCCTGGATGTTGAACGATCTGGGCAATGTTCGCGGCGCAAGTGCTGTGCCCGAAATCGCATTTGTACTGTTGCAGTTGGGCTTTGCCATTCTGGCCGCGACGCTGCTGACCGGGGCGTGGGCCGAACGCGGCAATATCGCGTGGGTCGTGCCATTTGCCGGACTGTGGAGTCTGATCGTTTACGCCCCCTTGGCCCATTGGGTGTGGGGCGGCGGGTGGTTGGCAACACGGCTGGGCACGGTCGATTTCGGCGGCGCGCTGGTGGTCCATGGCAGCGTCGGAATTTCGGCGCTGGTGATCACTTTGCTGATCGGGCGACGCGCGCGATTTACAGGACTAGCAGTATCGCCCGCCGGTTCAGCGGCGTTGGCGCTGTCGGGCACCGGCATGGTGTGGGCCGCGCTGCTGGCGCTGACCGCCGGGGCCACGCTGGCCGCCAGCGACGATGCCGCCACCGCGCTGGTCAACGCGCAGATTGCCGCTGCCGCGGGCGCGCTGGTCTGGTTACTGGTCGATGCTGTAACGGGCGGCAAAGCTAATCCGCCCGGGGCCAATCCGTACGGGGCCAATCCATACGCGCTGGCCCGCGGCGCCTTGGCGGGGATTGTCGCTGCGAGCGCAGCGGCCAATGCGATGGCACCGGGCGCTGCGATGCTGGCGGGGCTGACCGGGGCGCTAGTAGGCTGGACCGCCGCGCGCCTGATCCGGCACAGCGGAATCGACGACGCGGTTGACCTGATTGCAGTGCATGGATTTGCCGGGCTGGCGGGCGC
>JAYTHT010000608.1:0-2539 GCA_043732365.1 Novosphingobium sp.
CGCAAGGCGAAGTGTGCACGGTCGCCAATGACAACGATCCCACGCAAGTCGTACTGTCGGGTCACAAGGCGGCGATCGAGCGGGCGATTGCGCTGGTCAAGGAATTCGGGATCAAGCGCGGCGTGTTGCTGCCGGTGTCGGCGCCGTTCCATTGCCCGCTGATGGCGCCCGCCGCCGACGCGATGGCGCTGGCGCTGGCTACGACGGCGCCGCGATCGCTGTCGGTCACGTTGCTGGCCAATGTCACCGCTGCGCCCGTCACCGACCCGGCCGAAATCACGCGCCTGTTGGTCGAACAAGTGACCGGGCGTGTGCGCTGGCGCGAAAGCGTGCTGGCGCTGGGCGCGGCGGGGGTCGATCAATTTGTTGAACTGGGCGGCAAAGTGCTGGGGCCGATGATCTCGCGCACGCTCGCCGATGTGTCGATTACGAGCGTGGTGACGATGGCCGACATCGAAGCCATCGCCAGGGAGCTTTGATATCATGGAAAACCGACTTTTCGACCTGACCGGGCAGACCGCGCTGGTTACGGGCGCCGCTGGCGGCATTGGTTCGGCAATTTGTCACGCATTGGCACAGCAGGGCGCGCGGATTGCGCTATCGGGAACCAATTCGGCCAAATTGCGTGCGTTTCGTGAGGAATTGAACGATACCTACGGTCACGATCATGTCGAGATCACGTGCGACTTGTCGCAGGCGGCGTCGGTCGAGCATCTCGTGCCCGCCGCGATCGACACGCTGGGCAAAGTCGACATTCTGGTCAACAACGCCGGGATCACGCGCGATGGATTGATCATGCGGATGAAAGATGACGACTGGGATCAGGTCATCCGCGTCAATCTGGAGGCGGCGTTCCGCCTGATGCGCGCTGCCGCGCGCCCGATGATGAAAGCCCGCCATGGCCGGATTATCACGATCACCAGCGTCGTGGGCGTCACCGGCAACGCGGGCCAGGTCAACTATGCCGCCGCCAAGGCGGGACTGGTCGGGATGTCGAAATCGCTCGGCCAGGAATTGGCGACCCGGGGGATCACAGTCAATTGCGTCGCGCCCGGGTTCATCCGCACCGCGATGACCGATGGCCTGCCCGATGCGCAAAAAGAGGCGTTGAACGCGCGCATCCCGATGGGCCGCATGGGTGAAGGCGGGGATATCGGCGCGGCAGTCGCTTATCTCGCCAGCCGTGAGGCGGGGTATATCACCGGGCAGACGCTGCATGTAAATGGCGGCATGGCGATGATGTCCTGATGGGTTTGAATTGCCGGGTTTTGGCAGTGATGGGCCTTGCGTTGGGGGTGACGCCTGCGCAGGCCCGCCCGCCAGAGGCGCTGGCTTGTGCGTTGCAGGCAGCGCCGCCCGGGCTCGATGCGCGGGTAGCCGATGTTCTGATCAGCCAGGATGACGAACGCGGCAAACCTGCGCTCGATGAAGTGCGCGCGCTCAGCGATGTGTGCGCGCAGGACCAGTTCCTGACCCCGAAGCAACGCGATGCCTATTACCTGTATGTGATCGGGCGGATGGGGCGCGATGTGGTCGACACGCGGCTGTCGAAACTGGGCCTGCCGTCGGCGGTCATCGACCAGGCGCTCGACATCGGGCCGGGCAATACCAACAACCCCGCGCAAAAGGTGACACAGGGCGATTTGCGGCGGGTTATGGACGCCATGCGCAGCACAGGGCATGATCCGGCCAGGATCACGCCCGACGGTTGGGGCCTGATCAACGCATGGATCGTCGCCACCGCGAATATGTTCGATGGACTGCGTGACGTTGATTAATCGCCAAAATCCGAATTTATGCACAACCTTGAGGTGCGGGGGGTGCATGACGCTTGCGCAGGTAGTCGGCGCGGTTATGGAAGGTGGTCCGAAATTGCACCGGGTCATGCGCGAATCTGCGTAAGACGTGGTTGCAAGGTAGTCGGACAGCCCGGGCTGTGGCGCCCGGTTGACCGACTCGGATTAGTTTGACCCGGACCGAGGGATCGAGACGATAATGAAGGCGACCATCGAACGCGCGACTTTGCTGCGCTGTCTGTCCCATGTCCAGTCGGTGGTAGAACGGCGCAATACGATCCCGATTCTGTCGAACGTGTTGATCGATGCGAACGCGAGCGGATCGGTCAAGTTGACCGCGACCGATCTCGATCTGCAGATCATCGAGGCGATGCCCGCAGCGTCGGTCGAGACCGCGGGCGCGATCACGGTGTCGGCGCATCTGCTGTTCGACATCGCACGTAAATTGCCCGACGGATCGCAAGTCAGCTTTGAAACCGCTGACAACAAGATGGTGGTAAAGGCGGGACGCAGCCGGTTTCAACTGCCGACGCTGCCACGCGACGATTTCCCGATCATTGTCGAAGGCGACCTGCCGACCAGTTTCGAACTGTCCGCACGCACGCTGGCCGAACTGATCGATCGCACCCGGTTTGCGATCTCGACCGAAGAAACCCGCTATTACCTCAACGGTATCTTTTTCCATGTCAGCGATGACGTGTTGAAAGCGGCGGCAACCGACGGGCACCGTCTGGCGCGCTATA
>JAYTHT010000609.1:0-8549 GCA_043732365.1 Novosphingobium sp.
TCGGATGCGCTGCTTGGGCGGATGTCGCTGCAAACGGGGGATGACACGGCGATTGCGTGGATCGTATCGGAATTTACCAAGGCGGGCCTGCAACCGGCGGCCAGCGATGCGGCGGGGCGGCCCAGCTATTTGCAACAGGTGCCGCTGATCGAGTATCGCGGCGATGCGGAAGCCAGTTATCTGGCGCTGGGCGACCGGCGGTTTACCGCACCCGAATATATGGGCGGGTATCGCGATGATATTGATCTGACCGCGCCGCTGGTGTTTGCGGGCTATGGCATAACCGTGCCCGGGCTCGGCTATGACGATTACCGGGGGAACGATTACCGGGGGATCGATGCCAGGGGCAAGATCGCATTGGTGTTCGACCATGAACCGCAAGAGGATGACCCCGCATCGCGCTTTAACGGGGCGGGCAACACTCGCCACGCCACATCGCGGGTAAAGGCATTGAATGCGCAGGCGCATGGCGCGCTGGCGGTGATCGTGATGCCAGAGCCCAACCGCAAACATCTGTCGAATGCCGAACGGTCACGCCGGATCGGGGGCAGTGCGCTACGCATTCCGCCGCTGCCGGCGCAAGCGCGTGCCGATGACGAATTGCATATCCCGATCCTGATCCTGACCGATCCGGTGACCAAGGCGTTGTTTTCTGCGGCCGGGCTTGATGCGGGGGTGTTGCAGGCGGCGATTGATCACGACCTGACCCCCCACGGCGCGGTGCTGGCCACAGCGCCGCTGCATCTGCATCTGGAAAATGCCGAACGGCGCCATGGCATGAGTTATAATGTCGCGGCGATTTTGCCCGGGTCCGATCCCCGGCTGGCGAACGAAACGCTGATCGTATCGGGCCACCACGACCATGATGGCAGCAACCAGGACGGCGCACATATCTGGCACGGCGCGGATGACAATGCGTCGGGCACGGTGGGTGTGGTCGCACTGGCACGCGCCTTTGCCGCAATGCCGGCGCGCCCCAAACGATCGATCCTGTTCGCCGTGTTTGCCGCAGAGGAACGCGGGCTGTTGGGATCGTATGAGATGGCGGCGCATCCGTTGCGGCCATTGGCGACCACGCGCGCGATGATCAATTTCGACATGATCGGCCGCAATGAAACGCCCAGCCCGCAAACCGATGGCCTGATCAAAATTCCCGCCGACACGACCAACCGGCTCAACCTGATCGGCGCGCCATATAGTCCCGATTTCAACGCCACGATTGTCACAGCCAACCGGGGCGTGGGCCTCGATCTCGACGACCGGTTCGACCGCGACAATGTGCTCAACGTGTTTTTCCGGTCGGACCAGTTTCCATTTGTCCTGCACGACATCCCGGCATTCTGGTTTTTCACCGGGTTTCATCCCGATTATCATCATGAGACTGACACCGCCGACAAGATCAATTATCGCAAGATGGTCAAGATCCTGCGGCTGAGCGGTACGACGTTGTGGACTCTGGGCAATGCCGGCAAAGTGCCGGCATTTGTGGCCAATCCAGTGGGGTCCAATCCACTGGGCAAGCTTAATCCGCCAGATCAGCGCTGATGAAAATTGCGTGTTTGGTTTTCTCAAAAAGCAACTGATCGAAAACATCGAATGGCTGTAGGCGCCGGGCCAACCGGTCTGGCGCGTGCCGTTTTACGAATCACGAGATCAAAAATGGTGGTCCAATTGTCGATGATTTAAAACAGGTGGTAGCGCGGTCAGGTCCAATGGGGGCATATGTTGGCAGATGTTCGGGTATTAACAGGTGGAGGACAGTTTCGATGCATAAGATCATGATGGCTGTTATTGCAGCAGCAGTTGCCGGTATAGCAGTTCCCAACGCTGTTCAGGCTGCGGCATGTACCGATGCCAAGGGCAAGTTCATCAAGTGCCCACCGGGCGTTGTCGCAAAACCTGTTGTGAAAACAGTCGCAAAGCCGGTGGTGAAACATGCGTCGATCGTCAAGCCACCGGTGGTGACCAAAACTGCCCCGATGGCCAAGACTGGCGCCAAGCCTGTGACCAAGCCAATGGTGATGAGTTCGGGCTTGACCAAAGACAAAAACGGTCGCTGCCACTATGCGGCGGGACCAAAGAAGGGCAATTTTGCCAAATGCGGCTAAAGTGGTCTGCGATCTGATTGCGTCAAATCAACGACTCCAGACTTTTGTTTTACCGAGATTTCCGATCCGCGCTTTAAGCTGGATGTCGTAACCATGATGAAAAACGCGGCGCAAACTGATGTTTGCGCCGCGTTATAACGTGAATTATCCGCAATATTGTTTCAGGCAAGCTGCCCCGCGATCGGCAGGTTGCGAATGCGCTTGCCCGTGGCCACGAACAGCGCATTGGCCAGCGCGGGTGCCGCAGGCGGCAGGCCGGGTTCGCCCAGCCCCCCGATCGGCGCGCCACTTTCCATAAAATGCACGTCGACCGTGGGCGCATCGGGCAGTTTCAGCACCGGATAGTCGGTAAAACTGTTTTGATCGACAGCGCCATTAGTCAGCGTGATCGCTTCGCCCAGCGCGGCTGACAGCCCCATCAGAATGCCGCCCTGCACTTGCGCTTCGGCATTTTTCGGGTTCACCGTCATTCCGCAATCGACCACCGCAGTGACTTTGTGCACTTGCGGCGTGCCATCGGGCTTTACCGATGCCTCAATCACTTGCGCGCAGATCGTGCCGAAACTTTCGACCAGCGCAATGCCCCGGCCAGTGCCCGCAGGCAATGGCGAACCCCACCCGCTGCGCTGCGCCACCGCGTCCAGCACCGCCAGATGGCGGCTGCCGACGGGCAAATGCGCACGGCGAAACTGGTACGGGTCTGCGCCGGCCAGATGCGCCAGTTCGTCCATGAAACTTTCGTTGTAAAACCCGTGCTGCGTCGAATTGACCGAACGCCAATAGGCATCGACCTGGTTGGAGATGTATTTGTAATGCCGCCGCGTGGTCGCGGGCACGTTGTACAAAAACTTCACTTCGCTTTCGGCATCGGGCAACTGGGCATAGTCGGTTTGCCACACCGCGATTTTGCCATCGGGGCCCAGCGCGGCCCGCAAATGGCCCGACGATTGCGGGCGATAGGCGCCCTGCTTCACGTCTTCTTCGCGCGACCAGATGATTTTCACCGGATGATCGACTTGTTTTGCGACGCGTGCGATCTGTTCGATGATCTGGGTATAGGGCGGAAAGCGCCGACCGAACCCGCCACCCATCAGCATCTGGTGATACGTCACATCATCGACCGACAGGCCCGCAAATTTGGCGAGCTGATTGCGCGTTGCCAGCGGGTCCTGTGTCGCGCCCCACACCTCCAGCCGACCGTTGGCATAGTGCCCGGTCATCGCAAACGGTTCCATCGCTGCCTGGTGGAGGAATGGCACGCGGTATTGCACTGCCAGCTGTTTCAGGTCGGCGCGCGCAAACGCTGTCGGGACATCGCCTTTGCCCGCGACATTGTCGGGCTTGCCTGCCGCGATCAACCGGTCTTGCGCGGCGTAAATGCTTGCGCTGCTGAGGCTGCCATGCCCGCCATCGCTGAATTTGGGGGCGAGCGCACGGGCGCCTTTCAACGCGGGCCAATAGCCGGTGGCAACAACGACCACCGCATCGTCGAGCGCGATGACTTGCTCGACACCGTTGACCGCCATTGCCGGGGCATGATCGACCGAAATCAGTTTCCCCTCGCGCACCGGGGCGGCGATCACGGTGGCGACGCGCATATCGGGCAGTGCGACATCGATGCCGTATTTCGCGCTGCCGTTGACTTTGGCAGGGATGTCAAAGCGGTCGATCGATTTGCCGATAAAAGTATATTGGTCACGCGTTTTCAGTGCCGGCTCTGCCACCAGGCTGCGTTCGGCGGCGGCGGCAGCGAGTTCGCCATAGCGCAGGCTACGCCTCGATCCGGCATGCGTAATCGTGCCGGCCGATGCGACCAGTTCGCCCTGCGGCACGCCCAGCCGATCGGCCGCCGCGCCCAGCAGCGCCAGCCGGGCCGCCGCACCAACCACGCGAAACCCGTATTGCCCGGTGGCGCGGATTGCCGACGATCCGCCGGTAACCTGCAACGGCATATTGCGCGCCAGCATCGAATAGACCGGATCAGGCACGTGATGCATCGCATCGGGGTGCCCCGACATCTGGCCAACAAACACGCTGCCCAGCGCGCTATTGGCAAAGGCATAGTCGGCCGGCGCCTGTTCGACATGGACTTTGCTCCAGTCGGCATCAAGCTCATCGGCGAGCATTTGCGCCAGCGCCGTCTGCGAGCCTTGCCCGAAATCGATATGCGGCGAATAGATCGTGATGCTGTCGTCCGCGCCGATTTTCAACCAGCCGGCAAACGAGCTCTGGTCCTTGGTCAGCGTGATCCGCTTGGCCCGCGCCAGCGCGGCACGGTCGCCCCACCACACCCCGAACACACCCGCGCCCAGCACCGCGGCGCCTCCGAACAGAAAATACCGCCGTTGCAGCTTCATGCCGCAACGCCTGCGGTTGTGCCCGCCACAGCCTGGCCAGCCACCGCATGAATCGCCTCACGAATACGGACATACGTCGCACAGCGGCAGATATTGGTCATGGCGGTGTCGATCTGGTTATCGCTGGGCTGCGGCGTGTGGGCCAACAATGCCGCCGCGGCCATCAATTGGCCAGACTGGCAATAGCCGCATTGCGGCACCTGATGCGCGATCCATGCCGCCTGCAACGGGTGGGGCGCCTGTGCGCTGCCCAGACCTTCAATGGTCGTAATCGTTTTGCCCGCTACCGTGTTCACCGGCACGCTGCATGATCGCATGACCTCGCCATCGATATGCACGCTGCATGCGCCACAAGCCGCAATGCCACAGCCGAATTTGGTTCCGGTCAGCCCCAGTTCTTCGCGCAAGACCCACAGCAGCGGCGTGTCGTCGTCGGCATGAAAAGTGACCGGGTTGCCATTGACGCGCGCTTCGACTGGCATGGGGATCTCCACCTCACAAGGCGCTGTGCACGGATCGCATTTGGCAACCCGGACGGCCTTTGTACTTACCATAGTGTAAGTATCGGCGCGCGCAAGCGTCGGCGTCTGACCCGAAACCGGGTTTCGACTCAGGGACTCAGCCGTGTTCGACAAAGCCCGGCAGGGCGGGCATGCCGGACGCAGGCGCGGTGGAATGCGCCATCACCACACGGTCGCGGCCCTGATGCTTGGCCGCATACAGCGCGGTATCGGCGGTCCGGTACAGCGTGGCAAAAGTATCGCCCGGCGCGGCCATGACCGCGCCGATGCTGACCGTGACCGAGACTCCGGCCAGGCCGTGATCGCACGCGGCAATCGCCTGGCGCACGCTTTCGGCAAAGCTGTGCGCGGCAAACCGCCCCATGCCCGATACCAGAATGGCGAATTCTTCCCCGCCCATCCGCCCGACCACTTGCAGTGCGCAATCCCAGCGGCCCAACCGCCGGGCAATCGCGATCAGCACATCATCGCCCGCGTCATGTCCATGGCGGTCATTGATCGCCTTGAACCGGTCGACATCGAGCAGCAGCAGCGCGATAGCATGTTCATCGTGCGCAGTGTTTGCCGCAATCAGCGGCGCAATGCGTTCGATAAAACCGCGCCGATTGCTCAGCCCGGTCAACGGGTCGCGGCGCGCCAGTTCGTGCGCGATCGCTTCGGATGCGACCGCCTGATCGCGTTCCTGGCGCAAATAGGTCATCCGCCGCGTGCTCGCCAGCGACAGCCACGCCGTCTGCCATGTCGCCGCCAACAGCACGAGCATTTGCGGACCGCCGCCCCATAGCACATCGTCCAGATCGAACAGGCCCGACAGGCCCATCACCAGCAAGGGTACCAGCCACGCCCCGGCAAATGATCGCGCCGCCAGGCTACCCCGCCGCCAGGCCACGCCCAGACAGCCGATGATGGCCGCGATCATCGCCAGAACCAGCACGCCCTCGATATCGGCGAGCCGTTCGATCGCACCGCTGCGCATCAATCCCAGCGGCAGCCCGAGCGCCCCGACCAGCAGCGCCAGCACGAGCACCAGCCGGCGCAGCCAGCGCGGCGTATCGCCGGGCTCGATCGCGCTGATCAGGCTGAGCGCGGTCAGCATCAGCAACGCGCAGGCGATCATCGTGCCTGCCTGCGATGACAGCGTGCCGGCCATGCCCGGCACCACAAACAAATGCAGTTGCGACCAGATCGCGCCCCACAGCGCCATCGTGCCCGACCAGATCCCCTGCAAAATCGGAAAAGTGCGCCGCACCGCCAGTCCGAGCGCGATATTGTAGGCCGCGCCAAACACCAGCATCATCAGCGTCGCACCGATCATCGTGGCCAGCGCGATCATCTGCAATTCGGCCACGTCACTCTGGACCAGCCGGATGCGCAACACATCGGCGCTGGCCAGGCGGTCAAACCGCAGCACCACCCCAATTAACCGCGCATCGCGCGCGGGTCCCATTAACCGCGCATCATGCGCGGGTCCCATTAACCGCGCATCATGCGCGGGGGCGCTAAACCCGATCTGGCCGCCCAGGCGCCAGTGTCCCGAAAAATTGCCGCTATGCACATCCTGCCAGGCGATCACCCCGTCGGCATAGCAAAAGCCTACCAGCAAGCGATCAAACCGTGAGGAATGGACCATCAGCACCGGCGCCGTCCCGCCATGTGCTACCGCGCGCGCGGCGCCGAGCAACCACAAACTGCCGTGTTGATAGCCGTCGGGACTGCCGCTGCATGAAAATCCTGCTGGCAGGTCATGGTCGTGCGCCGCCTGTGGCAGCGCGGTCGAGGCATGGCAGAACGCGGTCAGCGGTACCCAGTCCCGCGCGGCGCCGTCATCGGCTTTCGCCAGTTCGGGCATCAGCGCGGGGACAACCAGCAACAGGCAGGCAATTACCACGCGCAACGCCGCACGCACGCCTGAAAGACGCGCCCGAACCAAACGTGCGCAAAAATGAAGATCGTTGGCGGTCATGCACGCGTATTGCCACCAACTCGTCTGCAAATACTTAAACCGGCTTCAGACTTGCGTGAACGGATCAATCTTGCCGTCGTGGGAGATCAGGCCCAGACGCACAATGCGGAACCGCCACCAGCACAGCCCCAGCACCAGCCAGACCACGCCAAGCACCAGCGCGGCATGGTTCATCCCCGTCAGGATCGCGGCAACCACCGCAATGCCGAGCACTGGCGACACCACATGCAATGCCGCATTGCGTTTCGGGCTGCGCGCGAAATGGACCATCACGCACACGTGGATCAGCGCAAAGCCGAACAAGGCGCCAAAATTCACGAACGCGGCGAGTTGATCCATCGCATCGCGCAACCACAGCGCGACCACCACCGATACGCCAGTCGACACCAGCATCGCGACATGCGGCGTGTTGTACCGCGGGTGCAACCGCGCGAGCGCAGCGGGCAATTGCCGGTCGCGCCCCATCGCATACAGCACGCGCGCCACGCCGACCTGCATTGGCAGCGCATTGCTCAGCCCGACGAGGATTGCATAAGCCCAGGCCAGCCCGATCCCGGCCCAGACCCCGCCCAATTGCCCGGCCAATTCATAGGCGGCGGCATCCAGGCTGATAAAATGGGCGCCCTGCATCGCATTGCCCAAAATCCACGCCGCCAGCACGAACAGCGTCGTGGCAAAGCCCAGCACCAGCAGGATCGCCAAGCCCAATGTGCGCCCGGTGCGATCGGCGGTATCTTCGGCCAGAGTAGAAATCGCGTCGAACCCCAAAAACGACATCACGCAGATCGAGGTGCCCGCCAAAACCGCCGACAGGCTGAACGGCGTGCTATAGAACGGTGCACTGCCCAGGCCCGGCGCGCCGCCTGGTGCGCCCATACTGTGGAGACGGACATACGCCGCCAGCCCCATCAGCGCGGCCAACACTGCGACTTGAACAATGACCGCGCCCGTTGACACGCGCGTCGTCGACCCGATCCCGAACCAGTTGACCGCGGTGGTAAAGCCCGCGAGCAACACGATCCACAGCGCGCGGTCGATTCCCGGCATCAATTGACCCAGCGCGACCGCCATGACGACATAGACGAACGCGGGGATCAGCAAGTAATCGAGCAGGATCATCCACCCGGCGACAAACCCGGCAAAGGGCCCCAGCACGGCCCGCGCAAAACCATAGACCGAGCCCGCGCTGTGCACTTCGCGCACCATCGCGGCATAGCTGAACGCGGTGAACGCCATGCACACCCCGCCCAGCAGATACGCCAGCGCAATCATCCCGTGCGAAGCGGCCCACACCAGCCCAAGCGTCGACAGCGGCGCGATCGGCGCGATATAGGCCAACCCATACGCCATCAGATCGGCGAGCCCGAGTTGACGGCGAAAGCTTTCACCCGATGGCGCGGCGACGACAGTGGCGACATTGCCAATTGCGCTCATCCGGCAAATCCGGTCAACACCGCGACGACATTCACGCCGATCTCGGCGACGGCATAACCACCTTCCATCACAAACAGCGTTGGCCGGCCCAGACCGGCGATGCGTTGGCCGATTTGGACGAAATCATCGCTGCGCAATTTGAAATGGCTGATCGGGTCATCGGCAA
>JAYTHT010000610.1:0-2536 GCA_043732365.1 Novosphingobium sp.
CAAGACCGACAGTTCCTGGCCTGACTTGGTGGTGGCGGGAATGCTGGCATCGCTCGCCATCGGCGGAGGCTTGCAGATAATGTTGCATGCGCTGGATGACTTGCAGGAGGCGCTAACATGAGCTTCGCGCAGGGCGGCACAACTACCGGCGCAGCGATTCGTCCACCCAGCGGACAAAAAGCTGCTAACCAACGATCAAATAAGAGCGTCCTCCACCAAGTCTGATGACAAACGTGACGCACCATCTATCTCAAAAGATGGAATAAAATTCGCGAGCGCGTCCGGGTGTGCTCCGTCGATCCGTCAAATAAGCGCAGCAGCCGATGGTCTGGTAGGGGGCGAGTTTGCTCACCTCAGCGCTCGGGGCTCCTTCTAGCGAATCAACCGTCGAGCTCAGTCGCTCCGAGCGATGCGTCCGCTACCGTCCGTGTGGTTATATTTGACGGTTATTTGACGAAAGGCGAGTGAAATTCTCTAAGTCATTGATTTTATGGTGACCCCAACGGGAATCGAACCCGTGTTTCAGCCGTGAAAGGGCCGCGTCCTAACCGCTAGACGATGGGGCCGCAGGGCTTGGTGCCGCAGGGCAGGTCCGCGCCTCTATTGGCTCTTTCCCGGTGCGTCAACCCAAATGTGGCCTACCCTCTGTGACAGTTTTTATACGGGAAATCGGGTTCAAAGTTTCAGTCCGCATAGGCGGCGTCTTCGACATGGAGTTCGGCGGCGGGGCGGCTGGCCCAATCGTCGATGCGGGCGCGCCCGGCCAGCCAGAACTGGCGGCCCTTGTGTGCATGCAACAGCGCCTGGCCCAGCTCGGTCGGGGCCGCGCGAAAGGCGATGGCCTTGAACGACCGGCCATCGTTGCCCGCCGCAACCATGCGGACATGGTCCTGACCCACCAGGTCGACTTTGACCAGCCGGACCGGGCCGATCGCCACGCGCGGGCCGGGCCAGCCGATACCAAACGGCCCCGCCGCATCGAGCGAATTGACCAGATCGGGGGTCAATCCGCCCGGCGCCAGCGACAGATCGAGCAGCATTGTCTGCGCGGTGCGCGCAAGCGCCACATCGCGCGCCAGCCGCTCGTCCAGAAATGCGCGCAAGGCATCAAGTTGCCCGGGCGCAATCGTCAACCCGCAAGCCATCGCATGACCACCGCCGGCGACCAGCAGGCCGGCGGCGCGCGCGGCAATGATCGCCGCGCCCAGGTCAACCCCGGCGATCGATCTGCCCGAGCCTTTGCCCCAACCCTTTCCCTTGCCGTCAACCGCCTCGTCGGCATCAAGCGCGATGATCAGCACCGGCTTGCCCGTTTTTTCCTTGATCCGCCCCGCGACAATGCCGATCACCCCGGGGTGCCAGCCCTCGCCCGCGAGTACATGCACACAGGCATCGCCAGCGGTGGCCAGGCATGCCTCGGCAGCCTCTTGCACGACCTGTTCGATCCCGCGCCGTTCGTCGTTGAGCACCGACAGCCGCGCGGCAATCGTGGCGGCTTCGTCGGGGTCTGCGGTCGTCAGCAGGCGCACCCCCAGCGAACTGTCGCCGATCCGCCCCGCCGCATTGATGCGCGGGCCTAGCGCAAAGCCCAGATCGCTGCACGTCGGCAAACGGTTGATCTTGCTGGCATCGATCAGCGCGGCCAGGCCGACATTTTCGCGCCGCGCCATGATTTTCAGCCCTTGCGCCACCAGCGCGCGATTGAGCCCGCGCAATTGCGCAACGTCGGCAACTGTACCCAGCGCGACAAGATCGAGCAGAATCATCAGGTCGGGCGACGCATTTTGTCCGAAGAACCCGCGCTGACGCAATTCACGCGCGGTCGCAATCGCCAGCAGGAACGCCATGCCGACTGCCGCCAGATGGCCATAGGCAGCCGCCTCATCGCTTTCGTCAAGCCGGTTGGGGTTAACCAGTGCGACTGTCACCGGCAGCTCGGTGGCGCATTTGTGATGGTCCACCACGATCACTTCGACCCCGGCGTGCGCGGCCATGGCCAGCGCGTCATGCGCCATCGCGCCGCAATCGACCGTGATCACCAGCTGCGCGCCCTCTGCCCCCAGGCGGACCAAGGCTTCGCCGGTCGGGCCATAGCCTTCGAGCAGGCGATCGGGGATATAAGCGCGCGCAGTAGTGCCGCACAGGTTCAAAAAACGAATCATGAGTGCCGCGCTGGTGGCCCCGTCAACGTCGTAATCGCCGTAGACCGCGATCGCTTCGCCGGACACGACCGCATCGGCCAGCCGCGCGGCAGCTTTGTCCATATCGCGAAAAATCGATGGATCGGGCAGAAATTCGCGCAAGGTCGGGCGGCGATGGCGGTCCAGTTCAGACCGGTCGACGCCGCGCGACAGCAGCAATTGATCAACCAGGTCATCGCCCGACGTCAGGCCGACATCCACTTTGCCAAAGTCCATATTGCCGCCGCGCCAGCGCCAGGCCTGGCCCGACAGCGAGCGGTCAATCGCGGTAACGGGCGTCATGCCCGAATGGACGTGGTTTGGGCCATTGTCGTCAAAGTTATCAAATCGAAATA
>JAYTHT010000611.1:0-2536 GCA_043732365.1 Novosphingobium sp.
CGTTCGCGCAAATTGCGGGTTTCCTGCTCGCTGGCGCGAATGTCGGTTTCGAGCTTGCGACTGTGGTCGAGAATGGTCTGGGCCATGGCCAGGACGTCGCGCGGTTGCAGGCTGTCGGGCACGCGCAGCGCATGATCGACGCGCTGTTCCAGTTTGGCATTACAATCGGCCGAACTGGTCCGGGCCTTCATCGCGGTATCGGCAAACCGGTCGAGCGAACCCGACAAATGGGTGATCAGCGTGCGGATCGCGGTTTCGCGATCGTCACTACGGATCTGCGCATCGAGCCAGATCTGCGTGATCGGTTCGCCCCGCAGGCGTAACCGGCCGAGTTCACGCGCAAGTTGCGGGTCTTCGCCGCTGAACGCGGAGTGCGCAATCATCAGGTTGTGCGCGGTCGTGGCCAGGCGGCAAGACACCAGAAAGTCGGAAATTTCGCCGATCAGCCGTTCGCTGGCCCGGTCCATCGCGGTCGGTGGGGGCAATGGGGCATGCTCATGCATCACAGGCGCAGCATCGGCCGTATGTTCACCCGGCGATGATGAAAAAAAGCGCAGGATCCGGTTTGCCGTCTCGGTCATCAGGGCAGGTCTCTGTTTTGTGGCGTCGCAAAAGCATTGCGATGGTTACCAAAATCTAGCCGCATTTGATGACGATCGTTACGTGCCGATCTAAGCAAGACCGCGGATAAACCAACGTCGAGCCGCACCT
Organism: Novosphingobium sp.; assembly: GCA_043732365.1. Lineage (GTDB taxonomy): Bacteria > Pseudomonadota > Alphaproteobacteria > Sphingomonadales > Sphingomonadaceae > Novosphingobium. The sequence goes on from JAYTHT010000611.1 coordinate 712, forward strand.
GACGAAAGATAGCGAACTGCCATTATTTCAATGTGTTAGCGTATTGCCCGCGCCATGCGGCAGGCGATACGCGTCAAACGTACCCAACAGGGCAATCAGCGCGACGATCGCAAACGCAATGCGATATTCGGCTCCGGGGCCGGCCAGCGCGCCAAACGCGGGCACCGCCAAGAGTGCGGTCCCGGCATGCACTGCCATTGCGGCCACCGTGATCGCCGCAGCGCCCGACAACAACATTGTGGTGTTGAAAAACGTGCTGGCATCGTTCAGCGCGGCCCGGTCGATATCGGCAAACGCCAGCGTCGTCAGGCTGGTGAATTCCAGGCTGCGGATCAAACCGTGGACCACCAGGATCACCACCGTCAGCCACAGTGGCACGGCCGGGGTGATGAATGCCATGGCCAGCAGCGACAGCGCGCAGGCAAATCCATTGGGGATCAGCACCGGTCGATGGCCAAACCGGCATAAAATCCGCGTGACGAATGCCTTCATTGTCAAATCGCCGACAAACAGCGTCAGCACGAACATCCCGGCGTGAAACGCGCTGAACCCATACCCTTCCTGCAACATTAGCGGCAGCAGGAATGGGCCCGCGTTGATCGCAATGCGCATCACCGACCCCCCGCGCGACGCCACCCGAAACGATGCCACGCGCCACGCTGCCAAATCGATCATCGGATGATCGGCGCGCAGCATGTGTCGCACCGTCAGCACGACCAGCATCAACCCGGTCACGGTCAACCCCAGCGCCAGCGCATCGGGATGGCGGGGCAGGCGTTCCAGCCCGATCTGCAACGCAAACAGCCCCACGCTCGATAGCGCAAAGCCCAGCCGGTCAAACCGCCGCGCCGCTTCGCGCACATCGGGGATCAGCCACAGGCAGCCGATCAACGCGACGACGCCCAACGGCACATCGAAATAGAAAATCCAGCGCCAGCCAAACCATTGCGTGATCAACCCGCCCAGCGGTGGGCCAATGACCGGCGCGATCAGCGCAGGCCAGATCAGCGCGGCCAGCGTTTCAACCAGTTTTTCACGCGGGGTCAGGCGCATCACCACCAGCCGCCCCACGGGTACCATCAGCGCACCGCCGAGACCCTGCAGGATGCACAAACACACGAATGACGTCGGCCCCGGCGCCATCGCGCACAGCGCAGAGGCCACCGTAAACAGCGCAATCGCGGCGGCAAACACATGCCGCGCCAAACCGGTCGGCGACCCAGCCGCTGGCCGGGACAAACACGCCCACGGTCAACAAATAGGCCGAAACCCCGATGTCGAGCGCCACCGGGATGGTGTGAAATGACCGCGCCATCGACGGTAGCGCGGTCGTGATGATCGTGCCGTCGAGGATTTCGATGAACAGCGCCGCACTGACCAGCGCCATGATCAGGCGTTGATGCAATGCGGGATGGGGAAAGCGCCGGGCGGTGTCGGGTGCAAAAGTCACGACCCAGCCCATAACTGCATGGCCGGACAGAGCAAGCTGCGCACATTTTTGCAATGCACCCTGGCATTCATTGCGTTTGATTGTGCATGGCCGGGTGCGGGACAAAGGGGCGTCAGACCCGACACCAAACTGGAGCCATTCCTGCCATGAATGCCCCCGTCGCCGTACTTCCAGTCGCTGGCCCCGGCCTGGCAGCCGTGCTGCCGCACGAGGCGACGTTTGATCCTGCCGATCGCGCGATGGGCTGGTCTGGATTTGCCTCGACCCCGCGCCCGCTACGCCGCCATCAATCCCCGATATGCCGCATTGGGACGAGCCCGGTTTTCAACAGATCAATTGCCCCCCGGTTGATATCGCCGGATGCGCCGGGCGGCA
>JAYTHT010000612.1:0-2535 GCA_043732365.1 Novosphingobium sp.
GCGCAGGAACCGGTTTATACTGCACATTTGAACCACCTGGATGTTACACCTTACGCGGCAGGCAGCACGCCCCATTTGACCGTGGATATCACGCCGATCGCACCGCTGGGTGGATTTCAGGTGGGTATGACGGTTACCAGCAAATCGGGCAATATTCCGGTCGGAACAACAGTGACCGCAGTCGACGCCACAACCGGGGCTATCACGCTCTCAAACTCGATCGACACGTCTTCGGTGCTCGGGATCAGCGCTTCGTTCAACCCACTGATTTCGAATAGTTCGTCAGGCGCCGTTGTCCAGCTCAATTCCACGGCTGGATTGGTTGTTGGTCAAAAAGTTTCCGGTATCGGCATACCCGACAACACCACAATCGCGGCGATAAACGGTAATCAGATCACCCTCAGTAAACCGATTTCCAATGACGGCGTAACAGCCATTGCTGCGCATAGGGAAGTAATCACCAATCAACCCGTGGGCGCCGTCGACACGCAGAACAAGACCGTAACGCTGGCATCAACCGCCGGATTGATCAAGGGAGCGTTGCTGACAGATGGCGGTGTCAGCATCCCGGCAAACGCAATCATCCAGTCGATCAGTGGCAATACTGTAACTTATGCGATCGATGCGGCCATCGCGGCGGAGATAAAGGGCGGTTCGATGAACAAGCTGCTGCCGGCAGCATCGAATCCGTTGTTCGACGGCACCAACGGCCTGACTGGAGCAAACTATGGCGCTTTTCTGGAAGATGGCACTGGTGGTGATGGTGGCACCGCAGGCAGCGGCCAGTCCGGCATCGGAAAAGGGATCGCAGGAAGCAATGGTGGCGCTGGTGGCAGCGGAACCAATGGACTGCCGTACAACGCCGGGTTGATTGCCGATCTGGTGTTCAGCACGGCCACCTTGGGCGCGGATTTCCTTACAGACGTAGCGGACGCTGTAGATCCATTTACCATACCGGCTGTACCAGCAGATATTGCGCATACCGTTATCGACGCTGCGTCGTTGGCTTTGACTGTTGCAAAGGAAATCACCTGGCAAATTTATGAACAGCAAGGCACGGTTGCGCTCGGCGGCAGCGGTGGCGCCGGTGGCAATGGCGCGCAAGGTGATACCTTTTTTGGCGGTGGCGCAGGCGGCAGAGGTGGGACTGGCGGCAATGGCGCCACGCCGAAGACGATCGGCGGACAGGGTGGCCAGGGTGGCCAGGGCGGATCCGCCGGCTTTGGCGCGGGCGGCGGGCAAGGTGGTTCGTTCGGCATCCCCGGTGCGAATGGGCAGTTCAATTCGTTCGGCAACAGCGGCTTGGGCGGCTTTGGTGGGGGGAACGGCTCAACCTGGGTGTTGAATGGCAATGGTGATACGCCAACCATCTATGGCGGCGGAGGCGGATCGGGCTACGGCGGCGCGATATTCGTGCGCAATGGCGGCACGCTGTTGCTGACCGGCAATTCGCTGTTTCAGAACAACGCGACTTATGCTGGCGTCAGCAACAATGGCGGTTCGGCCGGGCAGATCGCCGGGACTGACATGTTCATCATGAAGGGATCAACCGTTACGCTGGCGCCCGGCGCTGGAAATACCATCACGTTCAATGGTTCGATTGCGGATGACAGTTCGGCCAGCATCGGCAACGCATCGTTCGCGTCGGGTCAGGGCGCATCGATCACCATCGGTGGCGGCGGCACTGTCCAGTTGTTTGGCAGCGATACATTCACCGGCACCACCACGATCACCGGAGCCACGCTGGAAGCGCAAGACGGCACCGGCATCAATGCCAACAGCCATATCGAATTCGCCGGGGCTGGCAAAGCTGGCAACCTTTCGTCCGATAACGCCGGTGTGCTGTTGTCGAATGGTTCATTTTCGCGCTTTGTCGGAACAGGGTCCAATGCTGTCTCGTGGACCGGCAGCGGCGGATTTGCCGCGCTGGCCGGTGGGCTTACGGTCAACCTCGGGGTAGCTGGCGGTACGCTGACCTGGGGCAGCAAATCGTTTGTGCCTGCCGGCAGCACGCTGTTGTTCGGATCTGACGCGGTCGATGCCACCGGCACAGTTACATTCCAGAATGGGATCGACCTGACCGCCGGCGCGCAGCATATCGCCGTTTATCACAACGGCGGCAGCACCACCGACGGCATCAAGACTTTCGATGCCGTTATGTCGGGCAATATTACCAACGGCGATTTAATATTTAACGATGCCGGTTATTCCGGGTCATTGCTATTGTCGGGGCAAAACAGCCTGAGCACGGTAACGGTAAATGGCGGGACGCTTTCGACGACTGACGGCACCGTAGTAGGGCGCCTGACGGACCCGACAAAAGGTGGCGATCTGAACATCAACGCGGGTCGCGTCGTACTGGGCGGCAAAGAGCTGTTCGGTTCCATTGCGACCAAGGTTGATGGTTCCATTGTTGCGGCCGGGCCAATTATAGTCCATTCCCTCAGCAATTCTGGCATGGCAACTTTTGGGCCGGCTTCGCTCGACGTTGGCAAGCTGGAAAGTTCTGGAGTGCTTGTTTTATTGGGTAAGACC
>JAYTHT010000613.1:0-8537 GCA_043732365.1 Novosphingobium sp.
GCCCGCGCTCAACAGTTCTTCGACCACCACGAACCGGGCAAAGGGCCCGCGATTCTGCCCGCCATACGCCGTGGGCACGGTTAGCCCGAGCAGGCCGGCCCGGCCCAGCGCGCGGCTGAAACCCGCATCAAACCCCTGCCATGACCGCGCCCGTTGATCGGCGGGCATCGCACAGACAAGGCGCGTTAGCAGATCGCGCACGACGGTGCGCAATGCTTCATCGCGTTCGGGCAATGGCGCAAGCGTAAGCGTATCGAACACGGGTGGCGGTTCCTCGTCCCAGCCAGGTGCAATGGCAAGCGCCAGCGTTGGCCCTGCACGCGGCCATGATCAATCGATTAATGTGCAAGTGATTCAGGTCATGGCGATCTGCCGGGCGAGGTCGGGCATGATCGGCGGCGATTGCCCGGTCAGGAATTGGACCCGGCCCGCGATGATCTGCGCGCTCATGGCGGGGTGGCTGTGCGCCCAGAACTGGTTTTGCGCCATCGCAGCCAGAAATAGCCGGCAGGCCTCGTCAATATCCATGCCGTGGTCGCGCATCATTTCAAACATCGCGCGCCGGTGCCCCTGCGCATTGCCCGGCTCATCCGCGCCGCATTCGGCATTGAAGATATTGGTGCGCACCATGCCCGGTACGATCGCAGACACATGGATCGGCAGGCCTTTCAATTCCATCTCGAGGTACAGGCATTCGCTGAACGCCTGTACCGCGTGTTTGGTTACGGTATACGCGGTCTGCCCTGGCATCTGACCAAACGCGCCGATCGACGACAGATTGCCGATCCATGCCTCCTGGCCGCTGGCGATCATCCGCGGGATGAATGCGCGCGCGCCGTGGATCACCCCGTGCAGATTGATGTTGAGCGTCGCTTCCCACCGCGCGGCGGACACTTCCCAGGTGTTGCCGACGGTTTCAATGCCCGCGTTGTTGATCAACAGCCGTACCGCGCCATGGCGGTCGAACACCAGTTCGGCCAGGCGATCGAGTTCCTCTGGCCGCGAAACGTCGACACGTTCAGCCCCTGCCTTGCCGCCCGCGGCAACGATCGCGGCGGCGGTATCGCGCGCCGTCGCCAGGTTTATGTCGGTTACAACGACAGTCATGCCCAGTGCCCCGGCACGGCGCGCCAGCCCGGCGCCAATGCCCGATCCTGCCCCGGTCACCACTGCCACCCCATCCGCAAACACAGATTTACCCACCATGATCATGCTCCTCTGATGGGCCTGTTCGCATGGCGGAGTGCCGCTTGGCATAACCCGAGCGGGTTATGCGAACGCACAGGACAAACTGTACCTTTGGACCAGCAACCACAAACGCCCAGAACGGGCGACCGGGAGAGCGCGATGAAATTCTCGATCATTTATGAAGCGCAGATGGTGGACACCAGCCGCGCCAACGAACAGGCAGTGTTTCTGCAGATCGTCGAACAGGCCAAATATGCCGAAACGATGGGCTTTGATTGTATCTGGTGCGTCGAACACACCGCGCTGTCGCAATATGCGCATATGTCTGCGCCCGAAACAGTTTTGGCGTTCATCGCCGGGGCGACCAGCCGCATCCATGTCGGGCATGGCGTGGTGTGCCTGCCGCCCGCGATGAACCACCCGGTCAAAGTCGCCGAACGCATCGCAACGCTCGACATCCTGTCGCAGGGCCGGTTGCATTTTGGCGTCGGCAAAGGCGGCACGCAGCAGGAAGCGGGCACATTCGGATACGACCTGGACGAATTGCAGCCGATGATCGATGAGGCCATGTACCTGATCCCCAAGATCATGGTGCAGGACGAAATCGAACACGACGGCAAGTATATCAAGATCCCCAAACGACCGATCCACCCCAGTCCGTTCCAGGTCCCGCATCCGCCAATGTACATGGCGTGCACCCGCGAAAACACGTTGCTGGCCGCCGGATCGCGTGGGATTGGCGCATTGGTGCTCGGGTTTTCCGGGCCGGACGAAATCGCCAGGAAGAACGCGATCTACCGCGAAGCCTATCGCACGCGCAAAGCCGAGGACCAGGTCGGGTTTCGCCCGACCGAGCATCTGGCCGCACTATGCGCCGCGACGGTGCTCGACGATCGCGAAAAGGCGCGCCAGATCGGCACGCGCGGACAGCGGTTCTTCGCCGAATCGATCGGCTATTGGTATCAGGGCGGCCCCAAGCCGACGGTCGATGAAGCCTTGACTGCCGAAGAGCACGCCAAATATCTGGAAGCCGGCAAGCAGGCCACGATCGCCTTCATGTCCGAAGAGGCAATCCCGATCGGCGACGAACACTTGTCAAATTATTCCATCGCGCAAGACGCCTATGGCACACCCGACGATTGCATCCGCTATGTTCAGCGGTTGAAGGATGCGGGCGCCGACGAGATCCTGTTCCTGTTTCAGATGGGCGGCATTCCGCACGATGTGATCATGGAAACGATCCGCAACATCGGCGAAAAAGTCATCCCGCATTTCCACGCGGCCGACGCGGCGGCGAAAGCATCCGAACTCGAAGCTGCCGAATAACGCGCCCAAGTACTATCGAGTTCTGGCTCTCTCTCGCGGCACCGCCTATGCACCGTGCATGGGCGGTGCCATCGATCCCGCATATTCCGACCTGCTCGCCCGGCTGTATGCCGGGGTGGGGAGCGATCGGCCGTGGCAGGATTTCCTGGAAGACCTGGCCCGCTGGATGGACGCCAGTTTTGCCACGATCATCATTTCGACTCCCGGCCGGCGCCATCCCGCGACGTTCCTGACGCCGGGCGCCGATGCGGCCTTCAATGCGACTTATGCCGCCACGCTGTTTGCCGACGACCCGTTTCAGGGCCTGCCCGACGGCCAAGTGACGAGCTACGGCGAATTCATGGCAAACCGACCCGACCACGATGCGGCGCAATATCGCGCGATCATGCGCGATAGCGGGTTTGATCAGGTGCTGGGCATCGATCTGCGCTTTGCGCGCAAGTTCGAGGCGCGCTTTCGCATCAGCCGCCACATCAGCCTGCCCGAATTCACCCTCGGCGAACGCCTGCGTTTGCAGGGCCTTGTCATCCATCTGCGGATCGCGGTCGATCTGTTCGAACGGCTACAATTCGCCGGCGCCGAACATGGCGTGTTTCACAGCGCCGCCCAAGGCCTCGGGCTGGCGGTGGTGGTGCTCGATCGCGGCCGCCGGATCGTATCGAGCAACCCGCTGGCCGACCGCATCCTGGGCGAAGACGAAGGGTTGCGACGGCGCGGCGAAGAGCTGGTATTTGCGCGGAGCGAGCACCAGCGCATCATCATCGCCATGCTGGGCGAAGGTAGCCCGGCGGCGCCGCTGACCCGGTTTCGGATTGAGCGACCGGCACATGGCGATGTGGTGATCACCGCGCGCCCGCTCGATCTGTCCGCGATCCATACCGGGACCGGCGCGCTGGCCCTGTTCTTTGCGCAGCCCGGCCCCGAAAAGACCACCGATCCGCAAACCTTGCGCGACCTGTTCGGGCTGACCGGCGCCGAGGCCCGACTGGCCGCCGCGCTGACCAGCGGTTCGACGCTGGTAGATGCCGCGCACACGATCGGTATCGCGCACAACACCGCCAAAGTGCAATTGCGATCAGTTTTCGCCAAGACCGGTGTCCACCGCCAGGCAGAACTGGTCGCGCTGATCGCGTCGCTTGGTGGTTAGCTGGTGGTCAAAGTCTGACGCTTGATATCGATGACGGCGAGGGCAAATCCCGACCTGCTTGCCGACAGTCTTGTTATTCGGCTTTTTGGCGAAATGGAATTTCGTCGGCGCGCAACTGTCCTGCTCATTCCCTTGAGCCTCGTAGCTTGAGGCACCGCGACGAGCCTGCGGAACGATACCAGCGCAAATGTCTACGTGGACTTCATAAATCCGAAGGCTTTTCGGCCGCCATCTCCACAAAATGTCGTTCCGGGTGAGATATATACCGGATCATGGCCGCCCAAAGAGGCGGGAACGCTTTACGCAGGCACTGATCCGACGAACTTCCGACGGTTCACCGTAACCGAATTGTGCGACATCAAGAACTGGAACTGCAACATACGCGCGTCGCAGTTGCCCAGCTTATTCGGCAATGAAAGCTAACCACCAGTTGCCACCATTCGTAATTTAGGGGGACAGTACAATCATTGAAACTTGCTTTGTGTTGATCCGGCCATCGCCGATCCGCGCTATCTTTCGTCATGCCGGATCAAGTCCGGCATGACGTGCGAATTGTCGAGGAGTGTCGGGTTTTCATCAGTTGCCGATATGCGGCAATCGATCAAGGGCGGACGCCAAGCGTCGGATTTTTACGACTAGCTGATCGCGTATTCATCCAGCTTTGGCGCGCTCATGATTTCGACGAATTTGTCATACGACCATGGCCAGCTCGCGGGCACACCTTCGGCATCGAGATACCAGCTGGAACAGCCCGACCCGAAAATCGTCGTCTTTGCCGCCGCGATTCGCCGTTCCTCGTAATCGGCATGCGCGGTCACGGTGGGCATGACCGCGCGGCCCTCACCCCGGCGTAACACGTCGATCAACTGGTCGATATAATCCCACTGCCGTTCCGCAATATCGATCAGCGAGAAATTGCCGACCGGCCCGGTCGGCCCGTTGAGCATGAAGAAATTGGGAAAACCCGGCAGCGTGATCGCATAATGCGCGGTCGGCCGCCGCGCCCAGAAGGCATCGAGCGTCAGCCCGTTTTGGCCCGTAACGCCCGCCGGACGAATGAACCGATCGGCCTGAAACCCGGTGGCCAGCACCAGTGTGTCCAAAACATGGAACGTGCCGTCGGCCATCCGCACGCCGGTGGGTTCGGCCCGCTCGATCCGCCCGGTTTCGACCGTGACTGCCGGATTTTGCACCGCATCGTAAAACGACCACGAATAGATCAGCCGTTTGCACGCTGCGCGATAATCCGGGCGCAGCTTTTCCTTCAACACCGGATCGCGCACCGAATTTTCGAGATTCTGCAGGCAATAATCCTCGATCAATTTCATTTGCGCCCCGTCGATATCGGTGATCGCATCGGTAAAGCGGCGCACATTGCCAAGATACTCATCACCGAACCGGATCGCATCGATCAGCGCAGGATCGGTTCGAAACGCATCGCGTTCCTGATCGCTGAACGGCACATACGCCACCGGCATGATCCATTGTGGCGACCGCTGAAAATGGACCAGCTGTTCAACCCGGCTGGCCAGCGCGGTCACGATCTGCACCCCGGTCGATCCGCACCCGACCAGGCCCACTTTAGCGCCGTCAATCGCGGCGGAATCGTCCCAGCGCGCGGTATGGAACACCGGGCCGGCAAAGCTGTCGAGCCCGGCGATATCGGGCATGCGCGGGTGGTGCAAAACGCCCGACGCCGCGATCACCACATCGAACACGTGGTGTTCGCCGCTGGCCAGAGTCAGCGTCCAATGCGCCTGCGCCTCGTCCCAATCGAGTGCGGTCACTTCGGCATCGAACCGGATTGCGGGACCGATGCCGTATTTGTCGACGACATGTTCGAAATACGTCTGGATCTCGGGGCCGGTGGCGTAATTTGCGCGCCATTCGGCATATGGTTCGAAGGTATAAGTATAAGCATGAGCGGGCACATCGCAGGTCAGCCCCGGATAGCGGTTTTCGCGCCAGGTCCCGCCGATTCGCGCGGTTTTTTCGAAGACTGTAAATGCTTCGCCACGCGCCTGTAGCCGGATCGCGGCAAGAATGCCTGCCATGCCTGCACCGATGACCGCAAAGCGGAGCCCAGCTTGTTGCTTCTGCGGCATTGTTGTCCTCATCCGGTTATTGTTTGGTCGCGATTGTTTGCCGCCATTGCCGCGCGCCGAACGGCCCCGCATCACCCAAACGGATTAGGGAACCTGTGATCAAGCTGGTTTCATAAAGGTGCTGTCGCAACTTTGATACGACAGTGCATAGCGTGTGATCAATCAAGCCTCGCCCCTCCGTGGCGGGCTTTTTCAGGCGTCGACGCGTTTAAGGCCCATTCGTGTTGCATAAGGTAACACCGTTCCGCGACGAATTTTGGTTGCGATTGCAGGACTTGACCAGATTTTCCTTAGGTCAGCAGCACGCCGCCATTGACGTGGAACACTTGCCCGTTGATCCACCGTGCATCCTGCGACAACAAATGCACCACCATGGCCGCGATGTCGTCGGACACGCCCAGCCGCGGACTGCGCCCCGCCGCAATGCACTGTTCGACGAATGCCGGCGGCACTTGCCCGCCCGCAACCATTTCGTCGGTCAGGACAAACCCGGGCGCCACGCAGTTGGCGGTCAGCCCGTGTTTGCCCCACCGGCTGGCGATATGGCGCATCAGCGCATTGATCGCGCTTTTTGACATCGCATAACTTGGTCGGTCGGGTTCACCTGCGTCGGCCGCGTCAGAGCTGGTAAAAACAATCGCTCCGTGCGCGCTTTCCAGTAAATGCGGCAGAGTCGCTCTCGCGCACAACAGATGCCCGCGCAAGTTAACCTTGATCGTCCGGTCGAATGTCGCCAGATCAAGGCTGAGCACGTCGCTGTCGGCAAAGATCGTGCGCAAGTCGGCGGCATTGACATGCGCCCCGTCAAGCCCGCCCAGCCGTTCAGCCGCAGTCGCGACCGCGGCCTTGACCGAGGCCTCATCCGCAATATCGATCGCCTGCGCAAACGCATGATGCCCTTGCGCGGTCATGCGCGCAGCCAGATCGCGTGCCGCGGCCAGATTGATATCGGCGACACAGACCCGCGCGCCCTCTGCACACAGCCGTGCCACCGTCGCCGCACCAATCCCGGTGCCCGCGCCGATCACGATGATCGCCCACCCGCGCAGCCTGTCCTGCATTATCTGGCCCATCAGTTTTCCTTGATTATCGTAAAATAGTCGATCATGAATTACGCAATGACAAGATATATTGCCAGCTTAAGTGGACGAATGCGGTTTATAGCGGATAATTGCGTATGCCGCGTAAACCAGTGCCCAGAGGGATCGCCAACCGATGAGTTCCAATCTGTACCCCCACTTGCTGGCCCCCGGACGTATCGGCTCGCTGACGCTTAAAAACCGTATCGCGGTTACTGCGATGGGCGTCAGCTTGTCCGAAGACGACGGAACGGTCGGCGAACGCCTGATCGCCTATCACGAGGAACAGGCGAAAGGCGGCGTCGGCCTGATCATTTCGGGTGTGGCCGGGGTGGCATGGCCGGTCGGTGCGGTCGCGACCGGCCAGACCGCAATTTCGGATGACCGCTTTATCCCCGCCTTGCGTCAATTGACCGACCGCGTGCACGCCCGTGGCGCAAAGATCGCCACGCAATTGCACCATGGTGGCTTTGTCGCGGGCTATTCCCATGCCCGCTGGGGCCATCCGCTGTGGGGCCCGGCCGTGCCGCCTGCGGCCAGTGGCAATTTCGCCGACTATTTCCTGATGGAAGAACTGGCCGCATTTGCCGGGATGTCCCCGCCCGAAATCAAGATCCTGGACCAGGCGGATATCGACCTGGCGGTCGGCCAATTTGCCGCCGCCGCGCGCCGCGCCAAAGAGGCCGGTTTCGACGGGGTCGAAATTCACGGCGGTCATGGCTATCTGCTGTCGTCGTTCACGTCAGCCTATACCAACACGCGCACGGACCAATATGGTGGGACGCTGGAAAACCGGCTGCGCCTGACGCTCGAAGTCATCGCCGCAATCCGCGCCGAAGTGGGCCGCGACTATCCGGTGTGGATCAAGCTCGACTCGCGCGAAGTGGGCAAGCCCGGCGGCATTACGATCAAGGACGCCACCGCAGCGGCAAAGCTGGTCGAGGCGGCCGGGGTCGATGCGATCACCGTCACCGCCTATCACGACACAGCGGTGGGAAAGCTCCATTCAGAATCGAACATTCCCCATGTGGAGGACACCAATTTGCCCGCCACCGCCGCGATCAAGCGCGCGGTTACAATCCCGGTGATCGGGTCGGGCCGGATCGAAGTGCCCACCGCCGATGCAACGATCGGCCGGGGCGAGGCCGATTTCATCGCGATGGGCCGCAAATTGCTGGCCGACCCGCATTTGCCTGCAAAGCTGTCACGCGGAGAGCCCGACACGGTGCGCCCGTGCATTTATTGCTACACATGCGTCAGCGCGATCTACACCGGCCAGTCGTCACGCTGCGCGGTCAACGCCTCACTCGCGCATGAATTTGAAGGCGATCCGGCGCCCGCACCGGCTGACGCTGGGCCAATCGGCGTGGTCGGCGGCGGGCCCGGCGGCATGGAGGCGGCGCGGCAACTGGTCGCACTGGGTTACAAAGTCGTGCTGTTTGAAAAGTCCGGCCGGCTCGGCGGCACGCTGCGCTTTGCCAGCCTGGCCTATGAACCCAACGAGCGCCTGCTGAACTGGTTGCAGCGCGAAGTACGCGAAGGCGGGGTCGATGTGCGCCTGAGCACCGCTGCCACGCCCGGCCTGCTGCAATCGCTGGGCATTACCACCGTCGTGGTGGCGACCGGCGCGGTGCGCGACATGCCGCCAATTCCGGGCAACGACCAGGACCATGTATTTTCTGGCGATGACAT
>JAYTHT010000614.1:0-8514 GCA_043732365.1 Novosphingobium sp.
GTCATGGTCCAGGCAAAGACTGTGGCCTCAGACGGCAGCTATGTCGTCTATTACACCAATTCCGGCAACATTCTGGGCGTGCCCTATGCCAGCACGAACAACAGCCATGCGGCATCGGGTTTCCAGACATTGCAGGTGTTCTACGACACTTCGGGCCATGTCGTGGGGACCCGGTCGTATGTGGCCAATGGCGGTTACACCATCACGATCGGCGGGACCGTCGTGCAAGTCGAAACGATCAATTCCGACGGCAGCTATCTGGTCGAAAACGACAATATTACAGGTAAAACCTACACCCAGTCCGATCTTGCCTATAACGCTGCCGGTACGCAGATCGCGGTGAACAAAGCGATGACCAATGGGTCGAGCGCCACGACTCTGATAGCCGCTGGCCAGACGCTCAGCATTGCGGCGGGCGTCGAAACGCTGACCATTGGGGCCGACACGTTCCAACTGGGCGCGAACACCCATGGGACGCTCGACATCACCGGTGCCGCCAATGCAACACTGGCCTTTGGCATGGGCGACGGGGCGCAGATCATCACCGGGTTTGCGACAACCGGCGCGGGCGCGGATGTCCTGTCGTTCAGCCATACGGTCTTTGCCGATTACGCGTATTTGATGGGCGCGACAAAGCAACAGGGCAGCGATCTGCTGATCACGCTCGACGCGAATGACACATTGCTACTGAAAAATGTGACGATGAGCAATTTCACGACCAGCAATGCTCATTTTACATAAGTGCCGTGCACCGGCGCCGATCGGCTTCATTTCCTGGTTAAAACCAGTTCTTAAAGGGTTTGTGTCACACCATATGGGTGATGCCGTGCACGGGAAGTGGCGCACCGGATGTCGGGCCGAGAGACGGCCGGCAACAGGTTGCATTTCCTGTGATCGCGCTATTTTTCGCATGTTCGATAGTCTGGATCTGCGCGGGGATTTGAAATGACTGTTCAGCTCGGGGGGGCTTTGGGCATGGGCGCCCACGTTTCCTGGAATATGCGGAAGATTTAGCAGTGGCCATGGTGACCATACGATCAGCCCGGTTTTGGCGCGTGGCAATTGGCCTGTCGCTGGTGCTGTCCGTCGCCAGTGTCCTGTTTGGCGCCACCACGGCGATGGCCCGCATCACTTTGTTTGCGCCTGCGCCTATCGTGAGGGAACGCATGCACCGGGGTGACTGGCGTCTGGAAATTGCGCGCGACCGGTTTTCCGGCGCGCTGGCGTGCCAGTTGCGGTCGCGCGATGGCCGGGCGATTTACCGGTCTGGGGCGGTGGGCTTTCGCTTTTATCGTCCGGGGCGGGTAACTGACGCGGTGTATCGGATCGATGGCGGCGACACGCGTGCCGCGCGCGACGATCTGCCCCGCCTGATTATGTTGGGCGCGCCGATCGATCACGGATCGATGACCGATCCGACCGATGGGGTGGTCTGGGTGCCCTATGATCAATTCGCGCAGGCGCGGACGATTGCCATCGAACCGCAACGTGGCGGTCATGTGCGGGTGTTTCGTTTTGGCGGGCTGGTCGCTTTGCATGACATCGCCGTGACCCGCGGATGCGCGCCAGAAAGCCGTTTCGTCGACAAATGACCGCCCCCTTGCTTGCCATACACAAGCCGATGACGGCCCTTGCGCTCGGGTGCCTGTGCGCCCTGGCGCCCATCGCGGCGCGGGCGCAGGCAGTTCAGCCGCAAGGTGTTCTGGAAGACGACACGGTAACTTATCCATCGACAACCAAGTGCCAGCCGCGTGGCCATCAAGGCCAGCCGTGCCACCAGGCCAGTGTCGTGGCAAAAGGCTGGGTGCCACCCGCGCTTGTGCTGGATGAAGAACCACCGCCAACCGAAACCCTGGGTCAGGCGCTGCGCTCTGCCTATGAAACCGCGCCAACGTTGCAGGCGCAGCGCTATCTGTTGCGCGCCAGCGGCGAAGATTACGCGCTCGCCCTGTCCGAACTGCGCCCGACCAGCGAATTGCAAGTCACCGGCACGTACCAAAAAACCGTGCCCGGCCGGGTGACCCGGGCAACGCGTTTTTTGGCACCTTCGGCCATTATTACCAGCAACACGCTTGCCGCCTCGGCGATCGTGACCCAGCCGTTATACACCGGGGGCAAGGCCGCCGCCGACCGTGATGCTGCCAGCGCAGAGATCCGCGCGGGCCGCGAACAGTTGCGCGGGACAGAGGGCGATGTGCTGTTGCAAGTCGTCACAACGTATGCCGATGTCCGTCGCGATACGGCGGTGTTGCGGCTCTATTCGGGGAATGTGCGCCAGCTGCAGGCGACTTTGAACGAAGTCAGGGCCCGGCGCGAAGCGGGCGAATTGACCCGCACCGACATTGCCCAGGCCGAAACCCAGCTTGCGGTGGCGCAGGCGGCCTACAATTCGGCGGAGCAGCAGATGGAACAGGACCGCGCAACGTACACTGCGCTGGTCGGCCATGATCCGGGCGTGCTCGCACCCACGCCGCCGCTGCCAAACATGCCGGGATCGGTCGGCGAAGCGTTTGATTTTGCCCAACAGCAAAACCCCGACATCGGCCAGGCGATCGAACTCGAACGCGAATCGCGCGCCAAAATCTCCTCTGCCAAAGCGTTGGGCCATCCCACGGTGGCGTTGACCGGTACCGCCACGTTGACCGGCGGCGCGACCCCGTTTTACCTGTACAATCAGGATCAGGTGTTTTCGGGTCAGGCGGTGCTGACGATTCCGTTCACCAACGGTGGCAAAGTGGGCGCCACGGTCGCGCAGGCAGAGGATCGCAACGCCGCCGACCGCCTCGGAATCGAAACCGCCCGGCGCCAGATGGTCGACGCGATTATCAACGCCTGGAATGCGATCGCCACGACCCAGCGCAATATCGCGGTCACTATCATCGAGCGCGCGTCCGCCCGGGTGTTCGACGAGGGCACATTTCAGGAATATCGGCTGGGCCTGCGGTCCACATTTGACGTGTTGTATGCGCATTCCACGCTGCTGAATGCCGAAGTGGCGCTGGTTGCCGCCAGGCACGATCTCTATGTGGCAGAGGCGACGCTGCTGCGCCACATCGGCCTGCTGGAGGAACGCTCGTTGCAAACCGGTTCAGGGCTTTACGATCCCGAAACCGACTTGCAGCATGCCGAGGCGCGCGGCAGCACACCACTGGACGGGCTGACCCGCGCGCTGGATACCATCGCTCGTCCCGTGCCCACCCAACCGCCGCTGGAACAGCCCCCGCAGGGCGCCGATGCCACGGTCATGGTCGTGCCGCCGGTGACGTTTCCGATGGTCGATCAAGTGCATTATTCGCCGGTCGTGCCAATCCCTGGCACCGTCGGCACACCTGTCGCAGATCGGAGCTTGTCGCGGCCATGACGTCTTACGATGCTCTTCGCGATGCTGGGCACGATATCGGGCACGCCAGCGACGAAAGCGGGCTGATTGCTTTTGCTGCGCTGCTGGCGATGCATCGTCTGGCGGTCGATCCGACGCAATTGCGCCATTGCCTGGGGCATCATCTGGCGATCACCAGCGGCGATTTGCTGCGGCTGGCCAAAGCGCAACATGATGTAAAGGCGCGCAAAGTCAGCGCCACCTTTGACCGGCTGGCACGCATGCCATTGCCCGCGCTGGCGCACGGACCGCAAGGGTGGTTCATTATCGGCCGTGTCGAAGGCGAAGAAGCACTGATCCAGCTGAGTTATCATGAACCTGGCGGGGCCGGGCCCGACGCCGACACCCCCGGCCTGCCGATCCGTAAAGTCACGCGCGCCATGCTCGATGCGATGTGGGATGGCGAACTGGTCCTGATCACCACGCGCGAAAGCCTGGCGGCCGACACCAAACGGTTCGATTTCACTTGGTTCATCCCGCAGATCGTCAAATACCGCCGGCTGATCGGCGAAGTCCTGGCGATCACGCTGTGCATCAATCTGCTCGGCCTGGCGGCACCGCTGTTTTTTCAGAACGTGGTCGACAAAGTGCTGGTCCACGACACGCTTGACACGCTGACCGTGCTGGCGATCGGCTATGTCGGGGTGTCGTGCTGGGAAACGCTGTTTGGCTGGTTGCGCACGCGGCTCTATTCGGAAACCAGTCAGAAGATCGATGTCGAACTGGGTGCTCGGTTGTTCCGCCATCTGCTCGGGCTGCCGATCGGCTATTTCGAAAACCGGCGGGTCGGCGATATCGTGATGCGCGTGCGTCAGCTGGAAACGATCCGCGAATTCCTGACCAATGCTTCGCTGACTGTGTTGGTCGATCCGCTGTTTACAGTCGTGTTTCTGGCGGTGATGTGGCTTTATTCGGTCAAGCTGTTCATGATCAGCGTGCTGACCATTCCCGCCTATATCGCGGTTGCGGTGCTGGTAACGCGCCCGTTACAGGCGCGTATCGAGGAAAAATTCGAGCGCGGTTCGGCCAATAACGCACTGCTGGTCGAAAGCATTTCGGGCATTAGCACGCTGAAATCGGGTGCAGTCGAACCGCAGTGGCAGGAACGCTGGGAACGGCAGTTGGCCGGGTACAGCTATGCCAGCCAGCGTGTGATCAACCTGGGCAACACCGGCAGTCAACTGATCCAGCTGATCTCCAAACTCAATCTTGCGGCAATCCTGTATTTCGGCGCCGAGGCAGTGATCGAGCACAAAATGACCGTCGGCGGTCTCGTCGCGTTCAATATGTTTGCGCAGCGCGTGTCGGGCCCGGTGATTCGCATGGCGCAGTTGTGGCAGGATTTCCAGCAGGTCCGGATCGCGATCGCACGGCTGGGCGATGTGCTTAACCAACCAACCGAGCCGGGCGCGGGCAGCCGCACCGCATTGCCCGCGATCAACGGCCTGGTCGCGTTTGAAAACGTGCGGTTTCGCTATGGTCTGGAAGGTCCATGGACACTCGATGATATCAATCTGACGATTGCGGCGGGCACTTCGCTGGGCATTGTCGGGTCGTCAGGCTCGGGCAAAAGCACGCTGACCAAGTTGTTGCAGCGGCTGTATGTGCCGCAAGGCGGGCGGATCACGATCGATGGCGTGGACATTGCGCAGATCGATCCGGCATGGCTGCGGCGTCAGATCGGCGTGGTCCTGCAGGAAAACCTGTTGTTCAACCGGTCGATTCGCGAAAACATCGCACTGGCCAACCCGGCAATGCCGCTGGATCAGGTGATCGCGGCGGCGAAACTGGCTGGCGCACATGACTTTATCCTAGGCCTGCCGCATGGCTATGACACGCCGATCGAAGAGCGCGGCACCAATCTGTCGGGCGGTCAGCGTCAGCGTCTGGCGATCGCGCGCGCATTGGTAACCGGCCCGCGCATCCTCATTCTGGATGAAGCGACATCGGCGCTCGATGCCGAAAGCGAAGAGATCATCCAGGCCAATCTCAAGGATATGACGCAGGGCCGAACGGTGTTGATCATCGCGCATCGCCTGTCGGCAGTGCGCCAATGCGACCGGATTATCGCGTTGGAGGGCGGCAGGATTGTCGAATACGGCACACATGACGAATTGCTGCACGCGGATGGGCGATACGCTGACCTCCACCGGCGGCAAGCTGGCCGCCAAACTGATCTGGAGTCTGCTTGATGAGTTCGCTCGGCCACTATTGGCGCGTGATCCATACGGCCTTGCGCGCCGATGCCGAACACCGGCGCGGCCACTTGTCCAG
The DNA here is from genome assembly GCA_043732365.1 of Novosphingobium sp. Lineage (GTDB taxonomy): Bacteria > Pseudomonadota > Alphaproteobacteria > Sphingomonadales > Sphingomonadaceae > Novosphingobium. Next base: position 5,654 of record JAYTHT010000614.1, read on the forward strand.
CCACGAAAACGATTTCCTGCCCGCAGCGCTCGAAGTCGTCGAACGCCCGGTTTCGCCCACGAGCCGGACCACGGCCCGGGTCCTGATCATCGGCCTGATCGGCACGCTGGCGTGGCTGATCCTGGGCAAAGTCGATGTCGTCGCATCGGCTCCGGGTAAAATCCTGCAAAGCGGCGAAAGTAAGATCGTGCAATCGGCCGGATCGGGCGTCGTTGCTGCAATCCATGTGCGCGATGGCGACCATGTCAAACGCGGGCAAGTGCTGATCGATCTCGACACCACGCTGGCCAGCGCGGATCTCGAACAGGCGCAAACCGCACTGCGGGCCGATCAGCTGGATGTGGAGCGCAACCGCGCGTTTGTCGCGGCCCTGGATGGGCACGGGCTGCATTTTGCCCCATCGCCGGGCACGCCTGCCGATGTTGCCGCAGCGCAAGCCAAGCTGGTCGCTGCGCAATTGGCCGAAGTGGATTCAACCGTGGGCGGATACAATGCGGCCCGATCATCCGCGATGGCCGATGCGCAGGCCGCTGCGGCAACCCGCGCAAAAATCGATGGCACCATGCCGTTGCTCGACCGCGAAGTCGACGCGATGCGCAAGCTGGATGTGAACGGTTTTGCGCCGGGCAATCGCCTGCTGGAATTGGAGCGTCAGCGCCTGTCAGATCAGGGCGAACGCGACGTGGCCGTGGCGCAACAGGCGCGCGGCGCATCGGAAGCGCACAAATATGGCGCGTCCATGGTGGAAACGCGCGACACCGCGCGGCGCCAGGCGATGGTCGAACTGGCCAAAGCGCAAGCCGACGCGATCCAGAAACAGGAAGACGTGACCAAGGCCATGCGCCGGTCTCGTCTGGAACAGCTGACCGCGCCGACCGATGGTACGATCCAGCAACTGGCGGTCCACACCATTGGCGGTGTGGTCGAACCCGCGCGCACGCTGATGGTGATCGTGCCCGAACGCGACGATATCGAAGTCGAAGCCAAAGTGCTGAACCGCGACATCGGCTTTGTCCATGACGGCCAGGCCGTCGCGGTCAAAGTCGATGCGTTTCCATTTACCCGCTATGGCAGCGTGCCGGGCACCGTCATCTCGCTCAGCCGCGATGCCGTGCCCGACCAAAGACTGGGCGCCACATTCATCGCGCGGATCCGTCTGGTGCGCGGCACGATCACCGCCGACGGCAAAGTCGTGCCGCTGGGCGCTGGCCTGGGCGTAACCGCCGATATCCGTACGGGCAACCGCCGGATCATCTCTTGGCTGCTCAGCCCGATCACCACAACCGTCAGCCAGGCCGCCAAAGAACAATAGCCCCCCGCAACACACTGAATTTGCAATTGGCTGGCTAAATGACGAAAAAACCGTGCGTGCCGTCACTGCGCAGCTGTTCGACCAGCCCGAATTCCCAGTCGAGATAGGCCTGCATCGCGGGGCCGGGGTTGTCGGTGCCTTCGTAGGGGCGCTTGTACCGGCCTTCGGGCCCGCGCGGGTTTTGGGCTGCGTCGGGCCCGCGTTCAAGCGGCACTCCGGTTGGCCAGTCGAGCACGAGCACGTCCCAGCCCATTTGCGCCAACCACGATGCCGTCATGTCGGCGCGCGGTCCCAGATCGTCGGCCAGCACAATGCGCGCCCCGCGCACGGGGGCGCAATGGTCGGTTTCCTGCACCAGTTGCCCGCCTTGCGCATTGCGAAACCCGGGCAAGTGGCCTGCTGCATAGGCATCGGGCAGGCGCACATCGTACTGGTACAGCGTGCGGTCGGTTTGCGCGCGTAAATGGGCGAGTTCGTCCCAACCCATATGCCGCACCCCGGCGCGGTACGACACCGCGCAGGCGCGCGCGCGCGCATCGTCGATCTGCGCGCCGCGCGGTTCAGGCGCTCGGCGGTACTGCCCGGTTTCAAGCGTTTGCCCGGCCAGCGTCCATCCGATCGTGCCATTGCGCAGCGCAAAGACCTGGTTGTGCAGCCCGGCATTGACCAACGATTGCGCGCCGATGATCGAACGCGTGCGGCCCGCGCAATTGACGATGATCGTAGTCGCAGGATCGGGCGCGACGGCGCGCGCGCGCAGGACCAGTTCGGCACCGGGCGTGCTGACTCCGCCCGGGATCGACATCGTCGCGTATTCGTCAAACCGCCGCGCATCGAGAATCGCGATATCGGCCTTTTGCTCGATCAGCGCGTGGACATCGGGCGCCGACAGTGACGGCGTATGGCGCTGATGTTCGACCAGTTCGCCAAACGCCTTTGACCACGAATTGACGTCTTCAAACATTTCGTACCCCGCCGCGCGCCAGCCCGAAAGTCCACCCTCCAGCGCGTGAACGTTGCTGAACCCCATCGCGCCGAGCTGTTCGATCGCGGGTGCGGCCAGTCCTTCCCCGTCGTCGTACACCACCACCGGCACCGTCCGTCGGGGCAGCCGCCATGGCGCCTCGGCCGCCAACCGGCGGAGCGGGATTTGTGCGGCAAACAAGGGATGGCCCAGCGCAAACGCGGCCTCTTCGCGCAAATCGATCACCGCGATCTCGTCGCGCGAAATCAGGCGGTTGCGGATGTCTTGCGCAGTGATGGTCATGCCGGTGCCGACCTGTCCCACAAATTGGGCAGATGGTTGCTGGCATAGCCCGAGACAAAGTGTTTCTCCGATCCATCTGGCGCATACGCCGCGCGTTCGATCGCGCCGATATTGCCGCCATAGACATGGATCGAGACCGAGGGCGTATCACCGTTCGCATTGGACACACGGTGAATGTCGCCCACGCGCGGGGATACTGCGTCAACGGCGCCCGCGCGCAGCATTTCGGGCGGGCCTGCGCTATGCAACGATCCGTCTGCCGCGCGCGTAAACCTTTCGGCA
>JAYTHT010000615.1:0-8511 GCA_043732365.1 Novosphingobium sp.
CGGCGCCGCCGATCGTGACGCGATGGTGATCGAAACGCTGACCGCATTCAAACGCGCGGGCTGTTCGGGGGTGCTGACCTATCACGCGCTCCACGCCGCGCACCTGTTGGGGGCCTGATTGATGCGCCCGGACATCACCATTCTGTCGTTTGGCGGTAAAACGCCGCGCATTCACGAAACCGCGTTTATCGCGCCAGGTTGCCGGATCATCGGCGATGTAGAAATCGGCGCAGACGCATCGGTCTGGTACAATTGCGTGATCCGGGGCGACGTCAATCGTGTCGTGATCGGCGCGCGGAGCAATATCCAGGACGGCACAGTGATCCATTGCGATAGCCCGGACGCACGTTACCCCGCTGGCTGTCCCACGCTGATCGGCGATGACGTGCTGGTCGGCCACATGGTGATGCTGCACGGCTGCACGGTGCACGATCGCGGTTTTGTCGGGCTATCGACCACGGTGATGAACGGCTGCGTGATCGAAAGTGATGGCATGCTGGCGGCGGGCGCGCTGCTGACCCCGGGCAAACGGATCGGATCGCGGCAATTGTGGGGCGGTCGTCCGGCTACGTTCATGCGCGACCTGACCGATGCGGCGATCGCCGACATGCAGTTGGGCGTCGCGCACTATGTGATGAACGCCAGGGCGCATAAGGCCGCGCTGAACACTTAGTCCGCGATCAGCGCGGCCAGTGTCTCCAGCAGGTCTGCCTCGTGCGCGGGCTTATCGTGGCGGATTCGGGCGATGCGGGGAAACCGCATGGCAACGCCCGATTTATGCCGCTTGCTCGTATGGACCGAATCGAATGCGACTTCGAACACCAGCGATTTATCGGTTTCGCGCACCGGGCCATATTTTGCCACGGTGTGCTGGCGGACATGGCGGTCGAGGTCTTTCAATTCGGCATCTGTAAAGCCGAAATAGGCTTTGCCCACCGGCACCAACTCGCCGCCATGGTCAGGGTCGCCGGTCCAGCACCCAAAGGTGAAATCGGAATACAGCCCCGATCGTTTGCCCGAACCGGCTTGCGCATACATCAGCACGCAATCGATTAGCAGCGGATCGCGCTTCCATTTGTACCACAGCCCAACGCGCCGCCCCGCAACGTATGGCGACTGACGGTGTTTGAACATTATCCCCTCAATTGCGGCGTCGCGTGCGCCCGCGCGCAGTTGCGCAAGCGATTCCCAGTCTGCCGCGACGATCACCGGCGACAGGTCAAACCGCGCGGGATCGAGCCGGGCCACGAACTGTTCGAGCCGGGCGCGGCGATCTTGCCAGGGCAGCGGGCGCAAATCCTCGCCATCGGCCAGCAGCAAGTCATAGACACGCAAGAACGCTGGCGCTTCGGCCACCATCCGCGCGCTGACGGTCTTGCGCCCGAGCCGTTGCTGCAACGCGTTGAAACTGGCGGCACCGACCCCTGTGCTGCTGCCTTGTGCTTCGCCGCGCACCATCAGTTCGCCGTCGAGCACCGCAGGCTGCGTCAGTGCGCCGATCATTTCGGGGAACGCGGCGGAAATGTCATCGCCGCCGCGTGAATAGAGCCGCGTTTGACCCGCGACATGGACCAGTTGCACCCGAATGCCGTCCCATTTCCATTCGGCGGCATATTCGCTCAGATCGAGCTGACCGGCTTTGCGCGCCCCATTCTCAAGCGGACCCGCCAGCATGAAGGGCCGAAACAGCGGGACCAGATCGGACGAGGGCGCCACTGCGCCATGCGCCGCCCAGGCAAACAGTGCGGTATAAGGCGGCGCCTGACCGTGCCAATATTCCTCAACAAGGTCCAGATCGACGCCAAACGCCTCTGCAAAGGCGACTTTGGCAAGTCGTGCCGAAACGCCGATACGCAACGCTCCGGTGGCGAATTTGAGCAGCGCATAGCGCCCGCGTTCATCCAGCCGGTCGAGCAGGTCCGCCAGCACCACAGGCGCATCTGCGCGAGTTGCGCGGCCCATCCGGTCGACCACTTCGGTCAACGATGGCTGTGGGCCGGGTGGGGCAAGCGGTTCTGGCCACAACAAGCCGGCGGTTTCTGCGGTGTCGCCAACAAAGTCGCGCGACAGGCTCCACAGTACAGGATCGATGCGCGCGGATAGCAGCGCGCGGATTGTGCCTACCTTGATCGCCGGAAAATCTACCCCTCCGGTCAGGGCGGCCAGCGCCCAGCCGCGATCAGGGTCGGGCATGTCGCACAGCGTGCGCACGATCGCCGCAACTTTGCCCAGCCGCGACGGGGTGAGCAACAATGTGTCGAGCAAGGCGGCAAAGCGTTGCATCAATCGTCTTCGTCTTCGTATCCAACGAGCGCGAGCGCGCGCGCCCGGCGCTGGGTCAATTCGCACCAGCGCAACAACGCCTCTTCGCGCCCATGGGTGATCCACGTTTCTGCCGGGTTCACTTCGGCAATCGTGGCGGTCAATTCGTCCCAATCGGCATGGTCGGAAATCACCAGCGGCAATTCAATTCCGCGCTGTTTGACCCGCTGGCGCACACGCATCCAGCCACTGGCCAGCGCGGGGACCGGGTCGGGCATCCGCGCCGACCAGCGATCGCCCAGCGCCGAGGGCGGACAGATTACGATCTGGCCAGCCAGCGCGGCCTTGGCCGTCCCGGCAACAGTGCGCAATTCGCCCAGCGCAACGCCATGGTCCTCGTACAACCGGCACATTTTTTCCATCGCACCATGCAGATAGATCGGCGCGTCGTATCCCGCGATGCGCAGTTCAGCGATCACCCGCTGCGCTTTGCCCAGGGCATAAGCACCGACCAGAATGGCGCGATCGGGTTCGGCCTCGCGCACAGCCAGCAACCGGGCCATTTCGCCTGCTATTGGCGGATGGCGAAACACGGGCAGGCCAAATGTCGCCTCGGTGATCAACAAGTCGCACGCTGTGGCCTCGAACGGTGCGCATGTCGGATCGGGTCGGCGCTTGTAATCGCCGGTCACGATCACGCGCTCCCCTGCGTGTTCCAGCAGGACTTGCGCGGAACCCAGGACGTGGCCCGCGGGCAACAGTGTGGCGTGCACCCCGCCGCCAAGCAGTGCGCGCTCGCCATACGGCATGAGCCGCGCCTCGCCCAATTCGCCATAACGTCCACGCATGATCGCCAGCGTTGCGGGCGTCGCCATCGTTATGCCGTGCCCGGCGCGGGCATGGTCGGCGTGGCCATGTGTGACCAGCGCCATGCCGACAGCGCGCGAGGGATCTATCCACACGTCGGCGGGGCGAATATACAGCCCGCCCGGCTCGGGGCGGATCCAGGCAAAATCGGCGATCATTATTCCGTGCAATGCACGAGGCCGGCGCCCGGTGCCATTATGCCGATTGGGCCAACCACGAAAAAGGCGTCGCAGCGAGAGCGTGGCGCGACAACAACGACACCTGGAAAATGATACGATTCTTACCAATCGCATCATTTTCCAGGCGCCGACCCCGGTTTCGTTTGATCCGGCGGTTATACTTCGTCGGTGTTGGGCGCAGGCGTTGTGCCGGCTTTGCCCTTGCGCACTCTTTTCTTCACCAGCTTTGGCGCAGCCGGGGTCAGCTCGAACGACAGCGCCATATTTTTCTGCGTGTCTTCCTTCAGGCTGACATGGACTTCACCGCCATTGGCCAGCTTGCCGAACAACAATTCCTCGGCGAGCGGTCTCTTGACCTTTTCCTGGATGACCCGCGCCATTGGGCGTGCGCCATACAACTTGTCGTAACCCTGCTTTGCCAGCCAAGCGCGTGCATCGCTGTCGAACTGGATGTGCACGTTCTGATCGGCCAGCTGCAGTTCCAGCTGCAGGATGAACTTGTCGACCACGCGGCTGACAACTTCGGGCGGCAAATAGGCAAACGGGACAATCGCATCGAGTCGGTTGCGGAATTCCGGGGTGAACGTGCGCCTAACCGCATCGTCGCCCGCGTCTTCCTTTGACACGTCGCCAAAGCCGATGCCCTGTCTCGCCATATCCGACGCACCCGCATTGGTGGTCATGATCAGGACCACATTGCGAAAATCGACAGTCTTGCCGTGGTGATCGGTCAGCCGGCCATTGTCCATCACCTGCAACAGGATATTGAACAAGTCAGGATGTGCCTTTTCGATTTCATCGAGCAACAGCACGCAATGCGGCTGTTGGTCGATCGCATCGGTCAGCAATCCGCCCTGGTCAAACCCGACATAGCCCGGGGGCGCACCGATCAGCCGGCTGATCGAATGGCGTTCCATATATTCGGACATGTCAAAGCGTTGCAGCGGGATGCCCATGATCTGGGCCAGACTGCGCGCCACTTCGGTCTTGCCCACGCCGGTTGGTCCTGAAAACAGGAATGACCCGATCGGCTTTTCCGGATCGCGCAGACCCGCACGACTTAGCTTCATGGCGCCGGACAGGAGTTCGATTGCCTTGTCCTGGCCAAACACCAGCCGTTTCAGATCTCGGTCGAGATGTTCCAGCACGCGTTTGTCATCGGTGCTGACCGATTTGGCCGGGATGCGCGCCATTGTCGCGATGACCAGCTCGATTTCGCGCGCAGTAATGGTTTTCTTACGCTTTGAGGGCGGCACCAGCATCTGCATCGCACCGACTTCGTCGATCACGTCGATCGCTTTGTCCGGCAATTTGCGGTCATTGATATAACGGGCCGACAGCTCGACCGCGCTTTTGATCGCCTCTGGCGTGTATTTGACTTTGTGGTGTTCCTCAAACGCCGTGCGCAGGCCTTTCAGGATCTTGATCGTGTCCTCGATGCTGGGCTCGTTGACGTCAATCTTCTGGAACCGGCGCAACAGGGCGCGGTCCTTTTCGAAATGGTTGCGGAATTCCTTGTAGGTGGTCGATCCGATGCAACGGATCGTGCCGCCCGACAGCGCAGGTTTCAACAGGTTCGACGCGTCCATTGCCCCACCGCTGGTTGCACCAGCGCCGATGACGGTGTGGATTTCGTCGATAAACAAAATCGCGTCGGGCATTTTTTCAAGTTCGTTGACGACTTGTTTCAACCGCTCTTCAAAGTCGCCGCGATAGCGCGTACCAGCCAGCAGGCTACCCATGTCGAGCGAATAGATCACCGCCGGCAACAGCACTTCGGGCACTTCGCCTTCGACGATCTTGCGCGCCAGACCTTCGGCAATCGCGGTTTTACCGACGCCGGGGTCGCCGACGTATAGCGGATTATTTTTCGACCGGCGGCACAGGATCTGGATCGTGCGATCGACCTCTGGCCCACGCCCGATCAACGGATCGACTTTGCCCAACAGCGCCTTCTCATTCAGATTGACGCAGAACTGGTCGAGCGCAGAATCCTTCTTGCTCGATTTGGTTTCCTGTTTCTCTTCTTGCTTGGGAGTGTCGTCTTCGGCACCTTTGGACGCGCGGCTGTCGACCGGGCGACCGCCCTTGCCAATGCCGTGACTGATATAGCTGACCGCATCGAGCCTGCTCATATCCTGCTGCTGCAGGAAATAGACCGCGTAAGAATCGCGTTCGGAAAATAGCGCGACCAGCACATTGGCGCCGGTGACGGTGTCCTTGCCAGATGACTGGACATGCAGGATCGCGCGCTGGATTACCCGCTGGAATCCGGCGGTGGGCTGTGGGTCAGCCTTTTCCTGCGTTTTGAGCGATTGGTATTCCTGGTCGAGATACTGGCGCACGACGTCGCCAAGATCGCCAAGATCCACCCCGCAGGCCTGCATCACTTGTGCTGCGTCGGTATCATCGATCAGCGCAAGCAGCAAATGTTCGAGAGTCGCGTATTCGTGGCTGCGCTCCGAAGCATTGGCGAGCGCGGCATGAAGCGTCTTTTCAAGGCTTTGGGCAAAACTGGGCATAGCGGCGCTCTTCAGTCAGGCAGCCCAGCCGCAAGGGCCAGGCGCAGGGTGGAGTCCCGATCAGGGGACGTCAGTACCAACAAGTGTATGCCTTGATTATTAACCAGGCATAAACCATGAAACGTACGGTTTTGTGGAAGTGACAGGGCGCCAGCGCCACGGTGGTTTGCGTGGATTGCGGGCGGAGCGGGAATAGGTCTGGAAACAGCAATATGGGAACGCCGCGCCGTCTTGCAAAGGCCTGCCTTGCAAATCGCGGCCCCACTCATGAAGAGATATCTCGCAATAGCGGGGCAGCTTTGCCGAATAGGGCATCTGCGGCGGCGCGATGGGATCGTGCCTGGTCACGATGCGCCGTGGTCCGGGCAATTTCCGCCTCGAGCAACGTAATCCGCTCGGCAAGGTCGTCGACCGAAAGATGGTCAAGCGATTCCGCCGCCAGTTTGCTGGCCAGATCGCCGGTCGGGCGCGGATGATCGATAACATCCATTGCGTTGCACAATGTGGCGCCTTCGTTCTTGCTGTCAACCGGTCGTGTGGGTAGTGGGTCTTATAGGATTCCTGCGTGGGGGTGGCCACGTCGCGACAACAGGTTCCAACCAGGCAATTATGGGCATCCCAAAGACGATGATTGCGATCGGCATCGCGGCCCCGGGCGGCCCCGAAATGCTGCGCGGTGAAGAGCTGCCGGTGCCGGTTCCAGGGCCTGGCCAAGTCTTGATCCGGGTCGTGCACGCCGGGGTCAACCGGCCCGATGTGGCGCAACGGCGCGGTTTTTATCCTCCCCCTCCGGGCGCATCACCGATTCCTGGGCTGGAAGTTGCCGGCCATATTGTCGCAATCGGGGAAGATGTGACCGGTCTGGCGATCGGTACAGCTGTCGCCGCGCTGGTCAATGGCGGCGGCTATGCCCCCTATTGCCTGGCGCAAGCGGACGTATGCCTGCTGGTTCCACAAGGATTTTCGCTGGCAGAGGCAGCGGCCTTGCCCGAAACGCTGTTCACGGTGTGGCACAATGTGTTTGAGCGCGCGTTTGCGCGGGATGGCGAAACCATTCTGGTCCACGGCGGCACCAGCGGGATCGGCACGATGACGATCACGCTGGCACGGCTGTTTGGCCTGACCTCGATTGTCACGTGTGGCAGCGCGGAAAAATGCGCGCGCGCGCTGGAATTGGGCGCCGACCATGCGATCGATTACAACGCAACCGATTTCGTCGCCGAAGTTGCCAGAATCACCGACAAGCGCGGCGTGGAAATTGTGCTCGACATGGTCGCCGGCGACTATGTCCCGCGCAATCTGAAATGCTTGGGCATCGATGGCCGCCATGTCACGATCGCTGTGCAGGGCGGGGCCCGTGCCGAAATCAACATGGCAGAGGTCATGATGCGGCGGCTGATGCTGACCGGATCAACGCTTCGCGCGCGCAGCAACGCGTTCAAGGCGGCGCTTGCCAATGAACTGCGCGAGACCGTCTGGCCACTGGTGGCCGAGGGCGAATTGCGTCCGGTGATGGACATGAGCTTTCCCTTGCACGAGGCTGCCGCTGCGCATGCGCGAATGGAACAGGGCAGTCATGTGGGCAAAATTGTGCTGAATATTGCCTGATTGAGAGCTCGGTCGGTATATGTAAACCAATTGCGGCTTGCCGTTTGATCACGGCTCGCCTACATCGACATTGTCGAGGCCGTCCTGCATGGGCGGCCCTTATTGTTTTCACAGCTTTTATCATAAAGAGGTTTTCGTGAGCCAGCAGGCTACGTATCCGTTGATGCCACACGCTACTGCGTCGTGGCTTGTCGACATCACCGCCCTGACATTCGAACAGATTGCAGAATTCTGCGGCCTGCACATTCTCGAAGTGCAGGCGATGGCCGACGATCTGGCCGGTGCGAAATACACCGGGCGCGATCCGGTGCATTCGGGCGAGCTGACCCAGCTCGAAATCGAGCGTGGCCAGGTCAATCCCGATTATCGGTTGAAAATGCAAAAGGCCCCGCTGTCGATCAGCCGTACCAAAGGCCCGCGCTATACCCCGGTGTCAAAGCGCCAGGACAAGCCCGACGGCATCGCGTGGATCCTTCGCCACCATCCGGAAATTTCCGATGCGCAGATTGGCAAGCTGATCGGTACCACGCGCAACACCATCGCCGCGATCCGTGATCGCAGCCATTGGAACATCAGCAATATCAACCCGAAGGACCCGGTGACGCTGGGCCTGTGCTCGCAGCGCGAACTCGACGCGCTGGTTGCCAAAGTGGCCAAGAAGCTGGGCGTTGAAGAAGACGACCAGAGCGACGTGCGCCTCGGTTCAGACCGCGAAGCGCTGATCGAACAATTGCGCGCCGAACGCGAAGCGCTTAGCCGCGTATCGGTCTCGGCCGGCGCCAGTCAGGAAGCCGAAGCCGCCGCCTGGCTCGCCCAGCGCCGTGCCGAGGGTCGCTCGGACAGCTAAGGTTTTTCATCTGACGGTATGAAAAAAGGGGGCGATCCGCAGGCCGGATCACCCCCTTTTTCGTGGTGACTGTTATGGTCGTCCAGAATTCAACCAATCCCGAAATTGAGCCAAGCCCGAAATTGAGCCAATCCCCGAATTCAGCCAATCAGGGCAAGCCCCGGGCTGCCGGCGCCATCGCGGCGGGCAAAGTGGCCTTGGACGTGGGCGCCGTGTTCGATAGTCA
>JAYTHT010000616.1:0-2519 GCA_043732365.1 Novosphingobium sp.
GCAAAAGGCACGCTATGGCGTTTCGCGCAAATGGACCACGAGTGGCGATCATCCATTACTGGCTGGTCGGGATGCGCGGCGGCGAACGCGTGCTCGAACGGCTATTGCACCTGTATCCGGGTGCCGACATTTTTACGCATGTCGTGCGGCCGGACGCGATGTCCGACACGATCCGCGCGCACCGCATCCAGACCTCGTTCATTGCAAAATTGCCCGGCGCGCAGCGGTTCTACCAGCACTACCTGCCACTGATGCCCATGGCGCTGGAGGCGCTGGACTTGCGCGGATACGATCTCGTGATCAGCAGCGAAGCGGGCCCGGCCAAGGGCGTGATCACGCCGCCCGATGCGTTCCACTTGTGTTATTGCCATTCGCCGATGCGGTATTTGTGGGACCATTTCCACGACTACCACGCGCGCGCCGGTTGGCTGACCAAACGCGTCATGCCGCCGATATTCCACCGCATGCGCCAATGGGATGCGATTTCTGCACAGCGGCCCGACCGCGTGTTGGCAAACAGCGCATTCATCGCGCGGCGCATCCGCAAATCATGGGGCCGCGATGCCAATGTGGTCCACCCGCCGATCGATGTGACCCGGTTTGGCGTGTCCGATAGCGTCGGCGCGCGCTATCTGTGGGTCGGACAGATGACCCCGTACAAACGGGCAGACCTGGTGGCCGATGCGTTTGCCCGGCTCGGCCTGCCGCTGCTGATGGTCGGCACGGGCGAAATGGCCGCCGATGTTGCGCGCCGCGCCACGCCCAATATCACGATCGTCCCCCGGCTCGATTTCGCGCAACTGACCGCCGCTTATGCCCAATGCCGCGCGCTGGTGTTCCCCGCTGAAGAAGATTTCGGCATGATCCCGGTCGAGGCCAATGCCTCTGGCCGTCCGGTCATTGCTTATGCCGGTGGCGGCGCGCGCGAAACGATTATCGACGGCGAAACCGGCCTGTTTTTTCAGGAGCAATCGGTCGATGCGCTGATCGACGCGGTTGAACGTTGCGAATCGTGGCTTCACGATTTTTCGCCCAATGCCGCCTTGGCCAGCGCGCGCCGGTTTGCCCCCGAAGTGTTCGACGCGGGCATACGCGCGGCCGTTGCGCAAGGGCTTGGCACCGATGAGGACTGGCACGACGCCAGCATCCCGATCCGCCGCATTGGTTAGAATTTGGGATCAGGACTTGTGGCGACCACGTTGCCCGATAAACTGGACGGTCACGCCGGGCTGTACCCCGGCACCCAGCGCGATGGCATCCCAATTGGTCAGGCGGACGCAACCATGGCTGGCGGTCTTGCCGATGTTATCGGGATCGGGCGTACCATGAATGCCATAGCTGGGCGCGTTCAGATCGATCCACACCATGCCCACCGGATTGTTGGGGCCGGGCTTTATGATCAGCTTGCCCGCCGAACGCGGGCCCCATTTCAGTTTGGACGGGTCGTAAGTGTAATCGGGGTTGCGCGCGACCCCGACCACTTTATGGTTGCCGCTGGGCGATGGCCGCTCGGTTGATCCCACTGTGGCGGGGTAAAACGCGATCAGCTTGCCGGCATGGTCATAGGCGCGCACCGATGCGTCGGACTTGGTCACTTCGACCCGCGCGACATCGCCTTTTGCAAAGCCGGGATGCGTGTCATCGACGACGGCTATCGTCTGGTTAGCCAGGGAAAAATTGACTCCTGGGTTCAGCGTCAGCAACAACGTCTGGCTCATATGAAACCGTTCCGCCAGCGCCTCCAGCGCGGTGTTGAACTGCGGCCCATTGGGCAGCGCGGCCAGCTTGACGAAATCCTCACCCACGTCGGGCACAAACGGCCCCGCCACGTCTGCCGCAGTGATCGCATGTGTGCGCGCGACCGCGCCGCCTGCCAGCGGCTCGGCCAATAGCGCATGCCACGTCGCGGGGTCGACTGCGCCATTGACCGGCAGATTGCGCGCGGATTGATAGGCGGCCACGGCATGTTTGAAATTGCTGCCAAATTGCCCATCCACCACGCCGGGCGAAAACCGCGCCCGCGCCAGCAACACTTCGGCGCGAATGACAAACGGGTTGGGCGGCGTGTTGGCGGCGATGTTTGCAGCAGGCTTTGGCGCAGCAGGCTTTGGCGCAGCAGGGTCCGGCGCAACAGGGTCTGGCACAGCCTGTTTCACCCGGACAATTTCAGCGAGCAGTGCAGCAGGCACCGGCGGCAGTTGCGGCGGCAGTTGCGGCGCCGGTACAGACTGGGTTCTGGTATCGGATGGCGCCGATGTATTGAGGGCATTGCAACCCGCAGCACACAAAGCGAGTGGCATCAAAATAAACGAACGTTGCATGAACTACCACCCTGTGCCCCATCAACTGGCGCGGGTGGCGTTTGTTCCGGTCGCGGACCCGATCACGCTTTAAACCAGACCATGTTGCCCAGCACGCCATCACGCACCAGTCCGCGGAACAGCGCCGCGCCCGGGTGCGCGGGGACGACCCGGTTCACGCCCCGCCCACCCATCAAATCGCGAGCAATTCCTCCACCA
>JAYTHT010000617.1:0-8506 GCA_043732365.1 Novosphingobium sp.
AGCTTTGCGCCGTCGACCAGCACATCGTTGGGCCATTTGAGTTGCAGGCCGGGTCGTGCGCCCGTAACCGCGCCAATCGTGCGATGCAATGCAACGCCCGCCACCAGCGAGAGCGTTGGCGCAAGCGGATCGTCAGCGCGCAGGCGCGCGAGGGTCGAGCCCATGAAATTGCCGTGACCATCGCTCCATTGCCGCCCGGCGCGACCGCGGCCGGCGGTCTGCCGATCGGCGACGAGCCATGTGCCCTCACCGATCGTTTCGCCCATGCCCAGCCGCGCCAGGAGCGCGCTGTTGGTCGAAGCGATTTCGGCGACGGTTTCAATCAAGCCCAATTCAGACCCAAGCCCAATTCAGACGACATGGAACAGTGCGGCGGCGGCATTGCCAGCCAGCCCGCCGAGCCAGCGGGTCAGCAAATACCCAAGCGGCGAAAGGAACAGAGTCGAGGCGGTCAACAGCACGAGTTGGGCTGTATCGCCAGTCCCACGCACTTTGTCGACCACGTCATCGAAATACAGCACTTTGACCACTTTGATGTAGTAAAACGCGCCGATCACCGATGCTGCAATGCCCAGAGACGCCAGCACCACCAGGTGTGCCGCCACTGCGGCCTGAAACACAACCAGCTTACCCCAGAACCCGAATAGCGGTGGAATACCCGCCAGGCTGAACATCACCATCGCAAGCGCCACGGCGAGACCCGGACGCGTCCGCGACAATCCCCCCAGGTCGGCAATCGATTCGATCGCATTGCCATCAGCATCGCGCAATTGCAGCACCACAACAAATGCAGCGACCGACATCACGACATAAATCGTCAGGTACACAAGCAACGCTGACGCGCCCGCCGGTGTCCCGGCAGCTAGGCCGATCAACATAAAACCGACGTTGTTGATCGATGAGTAGGCCAGCAGCCGCTTGATATTGTCCTGACCGATCGCACCCAGCGCGCCGATTACGATCGACAGCAGCGAGGCAAAGATCACGATCTGCTGCCACGCACCCGGTTGCGCGCCAAATGCGCCCAGGCTGACGCGCATCAGCAGCGCGAGCGCCGCCACCTTGGGTGCGGTCGCAAAGAATGCGGTAACGGGTGTCGGTGCGCCTTCGTAGACATCGGGCGTCCACATATGGAACGGTGCCGCGCTGACTTTGAACGCCAGCCCCGACAGCACAAACACCAGCCCAAACGTTGCACCGATCGACATCGGCCCGGAGCCCAGCGCCGTGCGAATGCCGTCAAACGACGTGGTCCCGGTAAACCCGTAAGTCAGGCTAATCCCGTAAAGCAGAATGCCCGAGGCGAGCGAGCCGAGCACGAAATACTTCAGCCCCGCTTCGGCAGAACGCCCATTGGCGCGCAAGATCGCGGCCAGCACATACGCCGCCAGGCTGTTCAATTCGAGCCCGACATACAGCGTGAGCATGTTGTTGGCCGAAACCATGATCCCCATGCCCAGCGCCGCAAACAGCACCAACAACGGAAATTCGGCGCGCAACCCGCCTTCGCGGTCAAAAAAGCCCGGCGCAATGATCAGCGTGACCCCGGCGCCGGTGTAAATCAGCAGCTTTGCAAACGCGGCAAACGCATCCAGCCGGACATGGCCATCAAACGCCAGCGACGCAGCGCCGCCAACGCTGCCAATCAGCGCGGGCAGCGCGATCGCGGCGGCCCCGACCAGCACGGCAAATGTCGCAATCGAAATCGCGCGGCCGGCTTTGTCCCCGCCCCACGCCGCGACCAGCAATAGCACCAAACCGGCGCTGCTGATCAACTCTTCGGCCGAAACGGCGACCAGCGAATGGATGAAATCCATTAGCGCATACCTCCGGCCACATGCGCAATCGTAGCAGGCGTACCTGTCTTCACGTCAGCATCCCCTTTGGGCTTGGCAATGGCGACGCGCGCCTCGATCACCCCGATATCCTTGCGCATCGGCGCCAAAAACGATTCCGGATAGACCCCCATCCACAGGACAGCCGCGGCCAGGGGCACCATCATCGCCCATTCGCGCAGATCCAGATCGGGCATCGCGGCGGCATCGGCGTTTTTCTGCACGCCAAACACCACCCGGGCATAAAGGTACAACATATACGCCGCGCCCAGAATGATCCCGGTGGTGCAGACCAGCGCGACCCAGCTCGATTCCTGGTAGACCCCCAGCAATGAAAGAAATTCACCGACAAATCCGCTGGTGCCCGGCAGACCGATCGAGGCCATCGTGAACACCAGGAAAAATAGCGCATAATACGGCATGTTGATCGCCAGACCGCCATAGCGTGCGATCTCACGCGTATGCAGCCGGTCGTAAATCACACCCACTGCCAGGAACAGCGCGCCCGCAACCAGACCATGGCTGAGCATCACGATCATCGAGCCTTCGAGCCCCTGACGGTTGAAGGCAAACAGCCCGACCGTCACGATCGCCATATGCGCGACCGACGAATAGGCGATCAACTTCTTCATGTCGGTCTGGACCAGCGCGATCAGCGACGTCACCACCACCGCGACCATCGACAAGCCCCAGACCAGCGGCGCGAAATGGGCTGACGCAATCGGGAACATCGGCAGCGAGAAGCGGATGAAGCCATAGCCACCCATTTTCAGCAGCACGCCTGCCAGAATGACCGAGCCACCGGTTGGTGCCTGGACGTGTGCATCGGGCAGCCAGGTGTGCACCGGCCACATCGGCATCTTGACCGCAAAGCTGGCGAAAAACGCCAGGAACAACCACGTTTGCGCCTGCGCCGGGAAGTCAAATTGCATCAACGTCGGGATATCGGTCGTGCCCGCAACATTGACCATCCAGAACATCGCGATCAGCATCAGCACCGAGCCAAGCAGCGTGTAGAGAAAGAATTTGTAGCTGGCGTAGATCCGCTCCGCCCCGCCCCAGATCCCGATGATCAGGTACATCGGGATCAGGCCGGCCTCGAACATGATGTAGAACAGGAACAAGTCCTGCGCCGTGAATACGCCGATCATCAGCGTTTCCATCACCAGGAACGCCGCGTAATATTCGCCTACGCGTTTCTCGATCGAATTCCAGCTGGCGCCGATGCAGATCGGCATCAGGAATACGGTCAGTTCGAGCAGGACCAGCGCGATGCCGTCGATCCCGAGTTTCCACGAGAACCCGGCAAACACATCGGCATGTTCCTGAAACTGCCATTGTGCGCCGCCGACATCGTAATGCAGCCACAGCACCACACCGAGCGCAAAATCGACCAGCGTTGTCACCAACGCGATGTTACGCGCCATGTCACGGCCCGCTTTGACGCAAAGCACAGCGCCGACGAGCGGCACCAGCAACATCAGGGAAAGGATCGGAAAGCCGGTCATCGTGCAATCACCCAGCTGATCGCGCCGACAAGGCCGACGAGCATGACCAGCGCATAACTATAAAGGTATCCGGACTGGAGCTTGACCGCCCCCCTGCTGGCCCGCGCCACAACCCAGGCGGCACCGTTCGGACCAAAGCGATCGATGATCCCGACGTCACCAACTTTCCAGAACACCCGACCCAGCCACAGCGCAGGGCGGATGAAGATCACGCCGTAAAGCTCGTCAAAATACCACTTGTTGAGTAGGAAGCGGTAGAGAAAGGCGAAATGTTTGACAAATGCAGCGGGAAACGCCGGATTGATCAGATAGCCATAGATCGCAATCAGCAGCCCGGTCAGCATGACGGCAGTCGGGGCCAGCTTCACCCATTCGGGCACTTGATGCATGCCATGGAGCACCGCCTCGTTGAACACGAGCGCGCCCTTCCAGAATTCGCCTGTGCCTTCGCTGAGGAAATACGGGGCAAACACCAGGCCTGAAAACACCGCACCGATCGCCAGCGCGACCAGTGGCACAGTCATGTTCAGCGGGCTTTCATGCGGGTGATAGCCCGCAGTACCATCGCTGACTGCGTGATGCGCGTGATCTTCATCGGCGTGGCCGTCATGCGTATGGGCATGATCGTCATGGCCATGTGCGTCGTGAACCGCGTGCTGGATATGCTCAGACTGTTCCCAGCGAGGTTTACCAAAGAACGTCAGGAAAATCAGGCGCCACGAATAGAAACTGGTCAGCAATGCCGCGAAAATGCCCATCGCAAAGGCAAAGCCACCAGTCCCGGTGCCGTGCGCATAGGCCGCCTCGAGGATCGCATCCTTTGAATAGAACCCGGCGAACCCGAATACATCATCGATACCGACCCCGGTGATCGCCAGAGTGCCGGCAGTCATCACCAAAAACGTAAGCGGGATTTTTTTCCACAACCCGCCATAATATCGCATGTCCTGTTCGTGGTGCATCGCATGGATCACAGACCCGGCACCCAGGAACAACAACGCCTTGAAAAACGCGTGCGTAAACAGATGGAACATCGCCGCGCCATATGCGCCGACACCCGCCGCAAAGAACATATAGCCCAGCTGCGAACATGTCGAATAGGCGATCACGCGCTTGATATCAGTCTGGGTGGTGCCGATGGTGGCCGCAAAGAAACACGTCGCTGCGCCAATGATTGTAACGAAATGAAGCGCGGTCTGGCTCTGTTCGAACAGCGGCGACAGGCGGCACACCATGAACACGCCGGCGGTGACCATCGTTGCCGCATGGATCAGCGCCGACACCGGAGTCGGACCTTCCATCGCGTCGGGCAACCACGTGTGCAGCCCCAATTGCGCCGATTTGCCCATCGCACCGATAAACAACAGAATGCACAGCACCGTCGCAGTCTCACAGCGATAGCCCAGGAACCCGATCGTCGATCCGGCCAGGCCTGGTGCATCGTGCAGGATCTGCGGGATCGAGACCGTTCCAAACACCAGGTACACGCCGAAAATCCCGAGCATGAACCCCAGATCGCCCACGCGGTTGACGATAAATGCCTTCATCGCGGCGGCATTGGCGCTCGGTTTGCGGAACCAGAACCCGATCAGCAAGTACGAGGCGAGGCCAACACCTTCCCAGCCAAAAAACATTTGCACCAGATTATTGGCGGTCACCAGCATCAGCATGGCGAACGTAAACAGCGACAAATAGGCGAAAAAGCGCGGTTGATCGGCTTCTTCACTCATATAGCCCCAGGAATACAGATGCACGAGCGCCGACACGCTGGTGACAACCACCAACATGACCGCCGTCAGGGTATCGACGCGCAGTGCCCAGGCAAAATCGAGATCGCCCGATTTCACCCAGTTGAGCACTGGCGTCACACTGGGCTCGGCATGGCCGCCCAGATACGCGATAAAAATCGGCCACGACAGCGCGCAAGCCAAAAATAGCGCGCCGGTGGTCAGCAGCTTGGCCGGCAGTGCGCCGAGCGCCTTATTGCCAAGCCCAGCGATGATCGCCGCCAACAGCGGCGCAAACACGATGATCTGGATGGACGACATCTGGATACTCAGCCCTTCATCCGGTTGACATCGTCGACTGCGATCGTGCCACGGTCACGGAAATAGATGACCAGAATAGCCAGCCCGATCGCCGCCTCACCCGCCGCAACGGTCAGCACGAATATCGCAAAAATCTGCCCGACCAGATCGTGCAGATAAGCGGAAAACGCGACCAGATTGAGATTGACTGAGAGCAGGATCAATTCGATCGCCATCAGGATAATGATCACGTTCTTGCGGTTCAGGAAAATGCCGAGCACGCCCAGCACAAACATGATCGCACTGACAGTGACGTAATGGCCGATGCCGATCACAGCGTAACCCCTTTGCCGATTTCGGGTTTCAGATTGATCGTTGCGTCTTGCGGGCGCCGGGCGACCTGTTTCGACACATTCTGGGTGCGCACGCCGGTACGCTGACGATGGGTCAGCACGATCGCACCAATCATGGCCACGAGCAGAATCATGCCCGCCGCCTCAAATTCAAACAGATAGCGCGTGTACAACAGCGCACCGATCGCGGCGGTGTTGGACAGGCCGGCAGGCGTGGCCGATGCACTGGCGACGTTGCCAATCGCCATGTCGCCCCCGCTGCGCACCAGAATGCCGACGAACAATTCGACAAACAGCACGACCCCCAGAATCACGCCCAAAGGCGCATTGCGAATAAACCCGGCGCGCAATTCGGCAAAATCGATGTTGAGCATCATCACGACAAACAGGAACAGCACCGCGACCGCACCGACATAGACAATGATCAGCAGCATCGCGATGAATTCGGCGCCAACCAGCACCATCAATCCGGCAGCGTTGAAAAACGCCAGGATCAGCCACAGCACCGAATGGACCGGGTTGCGCGCCAGAATCGTGACCGCCCCGGAGGTGATCATCATCGTTGCGAACAAATAAAAGGCGATGGCCTGGATCATGGTTCGCCCTTACCGGTATGGTGCATCAGCTTCGAGGTTGGCAGCGATCGCTCGTTCCCACTTGTCGCCATTGGCGAGCAGCTTTGTTTTGTCATACAGCAGCTCCTCACGGGTTTCGGTGGCATATTCAAAATTCGGCCCTTCGACGACGGCGTCGACCGGGCATGCTTCCTGGCAGAACCCGCAGAAGATGCACTTGGTCATGTCGATGTCATAACGCGTGGTCCGGCGGCTGCCATCGTCACGCAGTTCGGATTCGATCGTGATCGCCTGCGCCGGGCAGACCGCTTCGCACAGCTTGCACGCGATGCAGCGTTCTTCGCCGTTGGGATAGCGGCGCAGCACGTGTTCGCCGCGGAATCGTGGCGAAATCGGGCTTTTTTCATAAGGATAATTGATCGTCGCTTTGGGCTTGAAGAAATACTTCAAAGTCAGCCAGTGCGCCTTGAGAAACTCCCACAGCGTGAAGCTCTTGATCAGATGGGCGACGGTCATGCGAAATGTCCGGTCAGCATGAGGTAGCCGCTGATCAGGAACACAAACAGCAGCGAAAGCGGCAGAAAGATTTTCCAGCCGAGGCGCATCAACTGGTCATAGCGGTACCGGGGCACGGTCGCCTTGACCCAGCTGAACACGAAAAAGCCGAACAGAATTTTGAGAATCAGCCACACCAGGCCGGGGATCAGATACAGCGGTGCCCAGTTCAGCGGTGGCAGATACCCGCCCCAGAACAGCGTCGCGTTCAATGCGCACATCAGCAGCACATTGGCATATTCGCCCAACCAATACAGCGCGAACGCCATCGACGAGTATTCGGTCTGATACCCGGCGACCAGCTCGCTTTCAGCTTCGGTCATATCGAACGGCGCGCGCTGGGTTTCGGCCATCGACGAGATCAGGAACATCACCCAGACTGGAAACATCAGCGGGCTGCACCAGAACCCGTTGATCACGCCAAAGCCAAACCCGCGCTGCGCCTCAACAATCGCGCCAAGGTTGAAACTGCCCGACCACAGCACGACACAAATCAGGATGAAACCGATCGAGACTTCGTACGAAATCATCTGCGCAGAAGCACGCATCGCTGAAAAGAAGGGGTATTTCGAATTCGAAGCCCAGCCCGCGATGACGATTCCGTAAACCCCCAGCGACGAAATCGCGAGAATATACAACAGCCCGACATTGATATCGGCGAGAATGGCGCCTTTCGCAAACGGCATCACCGCCCAGGCCAGCAGCGCAACGGTAAAAGTGATGATCGGCGCAATCAGGAACAACGCCTTGTTCGCCGCAGCAGGAATTATCGTTTCCTGCAGGAACACCTTGAGCCCGTCGGCAAACGACTGGAGCAAGCCGAACGGCCCGACCACATTGGGCCCGCGGCGCAAGGCCATTGCGGCCCAGATCTTGCGATCGGCATAAATCACCATTGCCACTGCCAGCATTAGCGGTAACGCGATCAGCAGGATTTCAAGGACCGTGGCGATCCCCCAGGCCCATGCGAAGGGCAGGCCCGCCCCTTGAAAAAACGGAGTCATTCTGCGGCCTCCGCCTGAATGTCGCCATGGATCAGTTCGGCCGAACAGCGTTGCAGTGTCGGGCTGGCCCGGCTGATCGCATTGGTCAGGTAACGATCCTTGACCGCGTAGCCGATAAGGCCCGAGGCGCGCGCGCCGTCCGATACGGCGGGCAATGCGCCATAATGCGCTAGGCCTTCGACGCCGAGTGCGGGCACCGCGGCAACCATCAACGCACGCAGTTCGGCAAAGCTGTCAAACGCGACCGACACGCCCAGTGCATCGGCCAGCGCGCGCAAAATTGCCCAGTCTTCACGCGCGTCGCCGGGCGCAAATACCGATTTTTCGCCATATTGCACGCGGCCTTCGGTGTTAACGTATGTGCCGTCCTTTTCGCTGAACGCGCAGGCGGGCAGGATGACGTCGGCCAGATGCGCCGCTTTGTCACCGTGATGGCCAATGTGGACAATCATCGACCCTGCAAATTTCGCAAAATCAACTTCGTCCGCGCCAAGCGAAATCAAAACTTTGGGTTGCGCCTTGACCAGATCGGCCAGCCCGCCGGGCTGGGCATAGCCGAGCATCAGCCCGCCCATGCGCGCCGCCGCAAAATGCAGTACGTTGAACCCGTTCCAGCCTTCGCGGACCAGATTAAACTTCGCCGCAAATG
>JAYTHT010000618.1:0-8483 GCA_043732365.1 Novosphingobium sp.
GAGTGGGAAGTGGTCATCGGGCTGGAAGTCCATGCCCAGATCAGCACCGCGGCAAAGCTGTTTTCAGGCGCGGCCACTGCATTTGGGGCCGAACCCAATTCCCAGGTCAGCCTGGTCGACGCGGCGATGCCCGGGATGTTGCCGGTGCTGAACGGCGAATGCATACGTCAGGCGGTGCGCACGGGCCTGGCGATCGATGCGCAGATCAACAAATGGTCGCGGTTCGATCGCAAGAATTACTTCTACGCCGATTTGCCGCAGGGCTATCAGATCAGCCAGTTGTTCCATCCGATCGTCGGCGAAGGCGCGGTCGAGATCGTGCCCGATGACAAGCATCCCGATCAGACCAAAGTGATCGGCGTTGAACGCATTCATGTCGAACAGGACGCGGGCAAGCTGATGCACGATCAGCACCCGACGATGAGCTATGTCGATTTGAACCGGTCGGGCGTGGCGCTGATGGAAATCGTCAGCCGCCCCGACATGACCAGCCCCGCCGAAGCGGGCGCCTACCTTGCCAAATTGCGCAGTATCTTGCGCTATGTCGGGTCGTGCGACGGCAATATGGACCAGGGTTCGATGCGCGCCGATGTCAATGTCTCGGTACGCCGTGCAGGCGAACCGTTGGGCACACGCACCGAAACCAAAAACGTCAATTCGGTGCGCTTTGTCATGGCGACGGTCGAATACGAGGCGAGCCGTCAGGTCGACGTGCTCGAAGCCGGCGGCAAGATCGTTCAGGAAACGCGCCTGTTCGACCCCGATAGCGGGACGACACGGTCTATGCGCACCAAGGAAGACGCGCACGACTATCGCTATTTCCCCGATCCCGACTTGCTGCCCGTGGTCCTGACTGACGAATTTATCGAGGAATGCCGCGCCAGCCTGCCCGAATTACCCGATGCCAAGCGCAAACGGTATGAATCCGTGCTGGGCCTCAGCGCCTATAACGCGGGGGTGCTGACGGCCGATGCCGACACGGCACGCTGGTTCGAACGCCTGCTGACCGACAGCGCGCGCCGCCAGGGCAAATCGGAAAGCGACGTTGCGCGGCTTGCTTCAAACTGGCTGACCAGCGAGTTGTTTGGCGCGTTGAACAAACACGGTCGCAGTCTGGCCGACAGCCCGATCAGCCCGGAGGCAGGCGCCGAACTGCTCGCGCTGGTCGGCGACGGCACGATCTCGGGCTCGATCGGCAAGCAGGTGCTCGAAAAAATGCTCGAAACCGGCGATGCGCCGGGCGCGATCGTCGAACGTGAAGGCCTGACCCAGACCAGCGACACTGGCGCGATCGAAGCGGCAGTCGACGGCATCCTGGCCGCCAATGCGGACAAAGTCGCGCAGTACCGCGCGGGCAAGGAAGCCCTGTTCGGTTTCTTCGTCGGCCAGACGATGAAAGCGATGCAGGGCAAGGGCAATCCGCAATTGGTCAACCAGGTGCTCAAAGCCCGGCTTTGACGGCTCTGCGTGGCTTATCAGGATCGTTATAACTTGCGCAAATTGTTGCTGAGTGGCGCGAATTCGTCACCCACTGCACCAGTGGATGCCGCTTATCTGCACGAATTGCGCGATTGATTCATGTGCTGCGCTGGATCGTAACAGCTTAACGCGTAACACGGCCAGTGTTGGCGGGTGCTGCATGCCAAGCGGGATATGCCCGCTGGCATGCAGCGCTAACTAACGCTTTACAGGCTCCTCACTCTGCCAGCTTGACCTCTTCAACCGGCAAGCCAAGCGCGGCCAATTGCGGGCGGATTTTTGCCGCGTCGCCGACCACGACCCACACGATCCGCGATGGATCGATCTGGGCGTGCACGGCTTTGTCGAGGTCGGCAGCGGTCATGGCGCGATAGCGGGCAGGCAACTGTGTGTAATAGTCGTCGGGGCGGTGGTATTGGACGATCTTGGCAATGCCATCGAGCACCGCGCCCGATGTTTCGAACATACCCGGCAGTTTCAGCGCCGCGCCGGTTGCGGCAAAAGTCAGTTCTTCGGGTGTGGTCGGTTTTGTGCCTGGATATCCGGCGATTTCCTTGCGCAGTTCGGCGATCGCGGGACCGGCCTTGTCGATCTGCACCGGGGCATAAATGCGCAGTGCAACGCGGTTTTCGCGGTCGCCGATGGCGGTGTAACTGCCATAGGACCAGCCTTTTTGTTCGCGCAGGTTTTGCGTGAAACGGGCGAGGAAATCGCCGCCGAGTACATCGTTGGCGGCGCGCAGCGTGACAAGGTCGTCGGTGCCGCTGGCGGACAGCACTTCGCCGCCCGCGATTTGGGCCTGCGGGGTACCTGGGCGATCGATCAGGACGATGTGTTCGTGGGTTTGGGGCAAGGCACTGTCAAAATGTTTGACCGGCGCGGCGTGCGCGGGCGCGGTCCACGTGCCAAAGCTGGTTTCGAGCAGCGGTTTGACCGCAGCGAGTGTCGTATCACCGACCACGAACAGGCTCGCGCGGTCGGGGCGCAGCCATGCGCCGTGCCAGCGTGCCAGATCGTCGCGGGTCAGCCTGGTGACGCTGGATTTGGACCCTGTACCGCTCACCGCAGCGCCATAAGGATGATCGGCACCATAAATTGCGGGGTACAGCACGCGCAGCGCGGCCCCGTCCGGATCATTAATTTCGGCATCGATTGCCGATATTTGCTGCGCCCGCACGCGCACCAGATCAGCCTCGCGAAGGCCAGGGTGGCGCACAAAATCGCTGAGCAGGCCGAGCGATGCCGCCAGATTGGGCACCAGTGCATCGAGTTGAAACGCAGTCTGGTCGGGGCCGGACTGGGTGTTGATCGATGCGCCCAGCCGTTCACGCGCGCGCGCAAGCGATATCGCATCCAGGCCTTGCGTGCCTTCGTCCATCAGCCGCAGCAGCAGCGCCTCGGTGCCCCGGCCACCTTGTGGGTCGGCGGCAAAACCTGCATCAAACGACACGCGGACCGATACCACCGGCACCGCACTGCGCCGGGCAAAATAGACTTTGATCCCGTTCGACAGCGTCGTGCGTTCGATTGCGGGGAACGGCAAGGGCGCCACGGCGGCGGCCATTGGCAAATGACTGCGATCGCCATCGGGGCCGGTGATGGTCAGCCCGGCCGGCGTTGCCGGCGTGGGCACGATCGGCGGCAGCGCATTGTCGCCGCCCCGGCTTTCGCCGCCAGCCGTGCGCGTGCCCGGCTCGATCGTCAGGCGCAATGCGGGATGACGCAGCCATTTCTGCATCGCTATGCGCACATCGTCTGGCGTCAGCCGGGAGATCCGGTCAAGTTCGGTGCGGTAATGCGCCGGGTCGCCCGAATAGAGCAGGCCTTGCGCCAGAGTCGGCGCCTGACCGCTGCCGCCACCGGTTGATTCCAGCGCGCGGATCGTACCGCTGACTTCGGCCATGGCGGCGCGCTGCAATTCGTCGGTGGTTGGCCCATGGTCGATCAGCCGGGTGATTTCGGCATCGAGCGCGGCGCCGACCGTTTTGGCATCCTGGCCCGGTTTGACATCGGCGGTCGCTTCGAACAGGCCAGCTTGCGCATGGATTTCGGCACTGGCCGCCGCCTCGACCGCGATCTGGCGGCCATGGACGAGATTATCCGCCAGGCGCGAACTGGATAATCCGCCCAGGATTTCGGCGCCGATCGATAGCGGCAGGTAATCGGGATCGTTCAACCCGGGGATCGCCCAGGTGCGGTACACGCGTGTCGTTGCGACCTGATCGTGCAGTGTGATGTCGACCGGCGCGCGCAATGGGACGATCGGTGCCGTCACCGGCTGAACTTTTGGACCGGGGGCGATCGCGCCAAACCAGGTGGTGACTTTGGCTTTGGCAGTGGCGAGGTCGATATCGCCCGCCAGCGCTAGAATGGCGTTGTCCGGTCCGTAATGGTCATGAAACCAGCCTTTTACATCGTCGAGCGATGCTTTGTTCAGATCCTCCATCGAACCCAGTGTTTCGTGGTGATAGGGATGCCCGGCGGGAAACAGTGTTTCAGTCACGTCATAGCTGACCAGGCCATAGGGCTGATTATCGTCCTGGCGTTTTTCATTTTTGACTACCGCGCGTTGTGCATCGACGCGTGCCTGAGTCATCGCCGGCAGCAACCAGCCCATGCGGTCGCTTTCCATCATCAGTGCACGGTCGAGTGCGCCAGTCGGTACGGTTTCGAAATAGTTGGTGCGATCGTACCAGGTGGTGCCATTGGCATCGGTCGCGCCGATCTCGGTTAGTGGCGCAAAGAAATTGCCCGGCACATGTTCGGACCCATAGAACATCAGATGTTCGAACAAATGGGCAAAGCCGGTGCGCCCGCGCGGTTCGTTTTTCGACCCCACGCCATACCACACCGATACCGCGACCACCGGCGCCTTGTGGTCGGTGTGGACCAGCACGCGCAGCCCGTTGGGCAATGTGAACTGCTCATACGGCAGATCGACTTTGCTGACGAGATCCGTGACTGGCACGGGCGCCTGTTGTGCCATGGCCGGTGGCACGAACAGCAGCGAAGCAGTCGATAGGGCAGTCGCGAGTATGGCAGTGCGGTGCATGGCGGTTCCGTATGCAAATCTGAACAGATGTAGTATCTTTTCAAACCATATCGGGGATGAACAGAGGCAATATCATTTAGCAGGGGATATTGCCCCAAAGGCTTTACGCCACGCCGCATCTGACATCACTGGCCCGCGCGGCGCCAAAGCCCGGGTTCCTCCCCGGTTCCCGGATCAGGCCACCTCGGTTAGCGCATAGATGCGGCAATGTTCCAGATATGCAGCCTCGTGCATCGCCACCAGATCGACGACCGCTTTCCATAGCCACAGCGGTGCATCCAACGTGCGGCTATGGCTTGCGGTCAGTGTCTGATGCCATGTGGCGCGGGTCGTGGCATCCATTTGCCGGGCGTGGGCCTTGCCGACCACGCGCGCCAGGCTGCGCGCCGACGCGATCGCTTCGGCGCCGCTGAACTGTTCGATTTCGATTTTCAGGTCCTGGGGCAGCAATTCGCGCACGATCACCGATTTGTCCATCAGGCGGGCAGCCACCATGCGGTCGCCCAGATGCGGCGACAGGGCGCGCGCCCCGGTAACCACACGTTCGGCGGGCTGGTCGGGCATTTTAGCGCCGGTCGCTGCTGGCGCGACGCTTGCGACCGCTTCCTTGACGTCGATCAGGCCGAACGTCTGCGCGCCTTTATCGTTTTCCACACCGATCAGCACGGCATAACGCAACAGCCCCAGTGAACTGCACCCTTTGCGCCAATAGGCTGCGTCATGGATGTGCACTTTGCTGTCATCGGGCGTCTGAAATGATGTCAGCGCCAGCCGCGTGACCTCGGCCGAATGGATGAGATCGTGCAACGCGCCGCGTTCGAGATCATCGATCGGCCAGTATTTCTTGCCCAGCGGGATCGTTGGCTTGGCGTCCTCGATACGCTCGCGCGCCAAGTCTTTCCAACTGCGTCCCAGCGCGCGTTTGCACACGGTGCGCACGGTATCGGATTCGGGTTCTACGCCTTCGTTTTCGCCGGATTCGGCGGGCAGGAACGCGCGCTCGTAACTGTCGGCGACGGCCTCGATCATCCGCGCGGACACGACCCCGGGCAAGTCCGACCCGCGCACTGCGGTCTGCAAACTTAGTGCCAGGCGCACGATATCATGCGCGGGGTTGCCGATGACGGTCTGATCCAGATCGCGGATCTGGATTTCGACGTGGTCATCGGCGTCGGCCACCGGGCCCAGATTGCCCAAATGACAATCCCCGCAAATCCAGATCGGCGGCCCCACCGGCAGGGCCGCCGCAACCGCTGATTGTGCGAGCCATTCATAGAAATTCGCGGTGTTGCCCCGGACGTAAGCGTGCGTCGATCGCGCCATTTTCAACTGGCGCGTGCCGTCCAGCGCGGCGCGGCGCTGATCCGGTGTGATGAATCTGGGCAATGCGGATCCTCATGTTACAGACGTATTACAGCCACAATGCACGAAACCCCAGATGGTACCATCTACCCCGTAATAAAAGGATATTTGCAACCTGTCCTTGTGTTGCCGAAACGCAACTCTACCTTCTGTGCACCAGGAGAGGCCCGCGCCATGAATCTCGAAAAATTCACCGATCGTGCAAAAGGTTTTTTGCAAGCCGCGCAGACGCTTGCCATTCGGCTGAACCATCAGCGGATTACGCCCGAACACGTCTTGAAAGTCCTGCTGGAAGATCCTGAAGGCATGGCCAGCGGGCTGGTCCAGCGCGCCGGCGGCAATCCGGCAATTGCCAATGCCGAAATCGACAAGACGCTGGCCAAGATCCCCGCAGTCAGCGGAG
Source organism: Novosphingobium sp. (assembly GCA_043732365.1). Lineage (GTDB taxonomy): Bacteria > Pseudomonadota > Alphaproteobacteria > Sphingomonadales > Sphingomonadaceae > Novosphingobium. The sequence continues at coordinate 6,297 of JAYTHT010000618.1, forward strand.
CCGGCGCGCAAACGTCGCCGGGCCTGGATAACGACACTGTGCGCCTGCTCGATCAGGCCGAACAGATCGCGACCAAATCGGCGGACAGCTTTGTTACGGTTGAACGGATCCTGGTCGCGCTGACTCTGGCGACCACGACCGCGGCCGGCGCCGCGTTGAAAACCGCCAATGTCACCGCGCCCGCGCTGGAGGCGGCGATCTCTGCACTGCGTGGCGGGCGCAACGCTGACAGCGCGACCGCCGAAAACGCCTATGACGCGATGAAGAAATACGCCCGTGACCTGACCGAAGTGGCGCGCAGTGGCAAGCTCGACCCGGTGATCGGCCGTGACGAGGAAATCCGTCGCACTATTCAGATCCTGGCGCGGCGGACCAAGAACAACCCCGCGCTGATCGGTGAGCCCGGCGTGGGCAAAACTGCGATCGCCGAGGGACTGGCATTGCGCATTGCCAATGGCGATGTGCCCGAAAGCCTGCGCAATCGCCGGCTGATGGCGCTCGACATGGGATCGTTGATCGCGGGCGCAAAGTATCGCGGCGAATTCGAGGAACGATTGAAAGCCGTTCTGGACGAAGTCAAATCCGCCAACGGCGAAATCATCCTGTTTATCGACGAAATGCACACGCTGATCGGTGCGGGCAAAACCGAGGGCGCGATGGATGCGTCCAATCTGTTGAAACCCGCGCTGGCGCGCGGCGAACTGCATTGCATCGGTGCGACGACGCTCGACGAGTATCAGAAATACATCGAGAAGGACCCTGCGTTGCAGCGGCGGTTTCAACCGGTGTTCGTTGGCGAACCGACCGTCGAAGACACCATCTCGATCTTGCGCGGGATCAAGGAAAAGTACGAATTGCACCATGGCGTGCGCATCGCCGATGCCGCGATCGTGGCGGCGGCAACGCTGTCCAACCGCTATATCGCCGACCGGTTTCTACCCGACAAGGCGATCGACCTAATGGACGAAGCCGCCAGCCGCATCCGCATGGAAGTCGAATCCAAGCCCGAGGAAATCGAAAACCTCGACCGCCGGATCATCCAGTTGAAAATTGAGGACATGGCGCTGTCAAAGGAAAGCGATGCCGCGTCGAAAGACCGGCTGATCGCATTGCGCGAGGACCTCGCCAATCTGGAGCAGCAGTCCAGCGAACTGACCACGCGCTGGCAGAACGAACGCGACAAGATCGCCGCCGAAGGCAAATTGAAAGAAGCGCTCGACACCGCGCGGATCGAACTCGACCAGGCGCAGCGCCAGGGCGATCTGGGTCGCGCGGGGGAACTGGCCTATGGCCGTATTCCAGAGCTCGAACGCCAGCTTGCCGACGCGCAGGGCCAGGCGGAAAATGCCTTGCTGCGCGAAGAAGTGACCGCCGACGACATTGCCGGGGTGGTCAGCCGCTGGACCGGAATTCCGGTCGACCGGATGCTGGCCGGTGAACGCGAAAAATTGCTGACAATGGAAACAACGCTGGGCAAACGTGTGATCGGCCAGACTCAGGCGGTCGTCGCAGTATCAAAGGCCGTGCGCCGCGCGCGCGCGGGATTGCAGGACCCCAACCGGCCGATCGGCAGCTTTCTGTTTCTGGGGCCCACCGGCGTCGGCAAAACCGAACTGGCCAAAGCGCTCGCCGGCTTTATGTTTGATGACGACAACGCGATGGTCCGCATCGACATGTCCGAATTCATGGAAAAACACAGCGTCAGCCGGCTAATCGGTGCGCCCCCCGGCTATGTCGGATACGACCAGGGTGGCGTGCTGACCGAAGCGGTCCGCCGCCGACCGTATCAGGTCGTGCTGTTCGACGAAGTCGAAAAGGCGCACGCCGATGTGTTCAACGTGCTGTTGCAAGTGCTCGACGATGGCCGCCTGACCGACGGACAGGGTCGCGTTGTCGATTTCACCAACACCCTGATCATCCTTACCAGCAACCTGGGCAGCCAATTCCTTGCGAACCTGGACGAAGGCCAGGACGTCAGCAGCGTCGAACCACAAGTCATGGACATCGTCCGCGCGCATTTTCGCCCCGAATTCCTCAACCGGCTGGACGAAATCATCCTGTTCCATCGTCTGGGGCAACAGCACATGGCACCGATTGTCGACATTCAGGTCGGGCGCGTCGGCCAGTTGTTAAAGGACCGCAAGATCACGCTCGACTTGTCCGACGCGGCAAAGCGCTGGCTGGGCC
>JAYTHT010000619.1:0-8482 GCA_043732365.1 Novosphingobium sp.
TGTCTGGAATGGCCCGGAGACTGGCCTGGGGCTTAGGGGCGGCGACGCTGGCCGAGCATCTGGCTGATTTCGTTCCACCATTGCGCATCGCTGTCATCACCGCGCGCATTGGCATTGGCTGCGGATTGGCGGGCGCGTTCTGCCGCCGACAGGCCATGCACGGCAAACAGGCGCAATGCGGCCTGTACCCGGGTATCAGCCAGCGCGAGAGATTTGCTCGCGTGACTTGCTGACAGAGTTGGGGTCACCATAACATCCAGCGCAGGATCAAGCGCATTGTCATTGACGGCAAAGCGGCGCGCGAGGCGCGAGGGGCGGACCAGTGCGGGCGATACGATACCATATCGTGGGGCAAATCGCAGCATCGCGTGGGTCTCCTGCACAACTACAAAAAATTTGCGGGCGTTGGACTGCCCGTCGGTATGGCATCTAGTCCAAACCGGTGAACGTGCAGTGAGGCGACACAGTAAAGAACATGACAACTCTTTTTCCGGAACACACTCTATGTGTCTGAACCGAAACTCGCTCTTTCGCGAGCTTCGGTTCAGATTCTAAGTGCCGGGCTGGTGAATCCAGTGCGCCGCGCCGTCATATTGCTGCTCGGCTTCCGGCCGGACAGCGCCCGATCCGGGCATGATGCGCGCGCTGTTCACGTCCGGTGGGGCATTCTGTCTGGTGGTTGGCGGTTTGGTGGCTGGCGGTTTGATGGTTGGCGTGCCGGTCGGCGGCGGTTGCTGACCGAATGAGGCCGGGTGCGTGGCTGCCGGCCACATTTGGTCAGAAGCCGCTGCCGGTGTCGCGCGCAGGGCCGCAAGCCGCCCCGCCTCGAATGCTTTTTCCAGCACCAGCGGGTCGGCCAGATCGGCACCGGTCGTCGTATAGGAATGCGGATGCGGCGCCGCGATCGGTTCGCCCCCGGCATAGACCGCGGCGAAGGCTTGCTGCCGACCCGCGCTGCCGCTCCAGCGATAAAACCGATGCGCGCCGATTGTGCCCAGGAACGACATGCTGTCGGCCCAGGCGGGATGCACCACGCTGGTGTGGTAATGCGTGGCCAGGCCAATCGGGGCATAGACATTGCCGGCAAGCGCGGTTTCGGCGACGCGCCGCGCGCGTTCCCACCACTGCGCCATCGGCCGGCGCGCCAGCGACCCGTCGCAGGCAAAGCTGAACTGGCAGCCTGATCGTTCCGACCCCTGATAGACAACGCCGCACACCGTCTTGGGAAATGCCGCATGTGCGACGCGGTTGAGCACAACTTGCGCGACCGCACGCTGGCCTTCATCGGGTTCGCGCGCGGCTTCATAATAAATGGCTGCAGTCAGGCATTGTTGCGCGCGCCAGCGATCGAGGCCATTGCCGGCGATCAGCAAAGACCGCGCGATCGGACCGATGATCGCGGGCGGTGGACTGTCGGCATCGGAATGCACGTCGGCCAGGGATGGGGCCCATGCCGCAATCGGATTTTGGTGCGGGTCGTTGGCGGGGGCATGCCGGGCCGGGGGCTTGTCCTGCGCCACCGCGTCGTTGATCCCGTGTGGATCGCCCCAGCCCACCACCGCGAGCAAGGCCGGCAGCACGCCGACCAGCACAATCCCCGCCATCCGCTGGCGAAACCGTGCCGGGCGATACAGTGTGCCGCGAAACGACAGCATGTCCCGCCGCTGAATCCGCGCGACGAAATCGCGCGCGCGTGGTTCCGACTGGTTTTGCGCTGCCGTCGCGAAGCCCAGGATCGCGTCGTTGCCAGGATTCGAGTCATAAATCACCGGCGCCTGGCCAATCTGCGCGCAAGACCCAACCTGCACGCAAGATACGGTCTCGGCGAGCGACAAGACAACCGGGCGATAGGCGATTTCAAGCGGCATTTGGCTTGGTGGCACCTCTTGGCGGAACGCTCTGGGGCGCAAGGGGACACCCACCCAAAAGTACGGAACTCAAAAATACGACACGTAGATATCCGATTCTCGCGCACTGCGCACGCGTCCATCGGCGCATGTACCGTTATGCGACAAACGCCTGCCATGACCTTAACCGGCCGGACATTACCCACACTGTATTGTCGGCTCTCTACCCCAGCAGGAAACACGCCCGGCCATGTGGCAAATATGGTTGTCCTGCGCGACCGGCCCCGCTATGCGCGGTCTAGCGCACCCTGTCAGCGCACAAGCTGCGGCGACCGGCCGGCTAGGAGTGATGGATGACCGGGTTGATCCGCAGCGCTGCCGCAAAAGCGGGGCGGTCAGCGATCCGGGTTGCGACACATTACGTTGTAGCCGGAGTTTGGGTAACCGGAGTTTGGGCAACCGGAGTTTGGGCAACCGGATTTGTGGCGTCGGTCCTGATCGCGGGGCCCGCGCTGGCACAATCAGTAGCAAAAACGACGCCGTCAGCTGAACCCGCACCAGCGACTTCAATCCCGGCTCAGGCAAATCCTGCACCAACGACCGCCCCGGACGACTACCCCCCGCCCGAAGAGGCGCAGGCGGCGTCCGATATTGGGCCGGTCGCGATCACCACGCTGGTCACCGGCGGAAAATTGCCACTCGACAAGATCGGTCAGTCGGTCACGGTGCTGACGTCCGAGGATATCGAGCGTGTCGGCGGGGCCGATTTCACTCGCGTGCTGGCGCTGATCCCCGGGGTCACCTGGACCCGCGACGGCGCGCAAGGCACCGACACCCAAGTGCATTTTCGCGGAGCCCCGCCCGGTGACGTGCTCGTCCTGATCGATGGCGTGCGTATGACCGATGTTGCAGGGATCAGCGGCGGTTTCGATTTCGGCACGCTTACCACTGCGGGCATCGACCGCGTCGATGTCTTGCGCGGGACCAATTCGGTGGTCTGGGGCAGCGGCGCCGTCGGCGGGGTGATCGCGCTGACCACGCCCGAGACCAAAGGCGTGCTGGCTTCGGTCGAAGCCGGCACCCACGACAATGTCGCATACAACATCGCTGTCGGGGTGAGGAAGGATCGCTATGCGATTGCTTTTAATCTGGGATATGTCGCAGAAGACGGCTATCCGGGCAAGCGTGATGATGGCCCGAGCGGGTTTCACCAGTGGCATCTGGCCGGACGAGGCCGTTATAACCTGACCGACGTGCTGTCGATTATCGCGACCGCGCGGTACACCGATGGCAAGCAGAGCGGTAATGGCTTTCCCGCGCCGTTCGAACTGGCGGGCGATGCGGTGACCGCGCTGGAAACCGAGCAGTTTTCGGGTCGTACTGCGGCGCATTTTGAAACGGGCGCGGTCATGCTCGAAACGGGCTATGCCGTGTCGACGACCCGCCGGGTCTATGTCGTGGGAACCACCACGGATGGCACCACAACCACCACCACGCCAACATGGCTGGGCCGGTCGGAACGCGCCGACCTGACCGGATCGATCAAATTACCTGCCGGATTCGCCGCCAATTTTGGCGCCGATGACGAATGGATGAGCTATTCCAGCAGTTTTGACACCATCCACCGCGTGCGGATCGACAGCGGCCATGTGTTGCTCGGCTGGTACGGCCCGGTTGCGACGCTGACCGCGGGTTACCGCATCGACGACCACAGCCAGTTTGGCAGCCATGACAGCTATAGCGCCAATGCCAGCGTCAAACTGGTCGAGGGTGTGCGATTGCGCTCCAGTTATGCCGGGGGGTTCAGATCGCCGACGTTATACCAATTGTATTCCGAATTCGGCAACACCAGGCTGACCCCCGAAACCGTGCACAGCTATGACGGCGGCGTCGAATATTCGGGCGACGATGGCCGGATCAAGCTGGCCGCAACGGCCTATCGTCGCGACAGCCGTAACCTGGTCAATTTTACCAGGTGCAGGGGTTCTGTCATCGCGGCGTGCACCGATCGTCCCAATGGCACGTTTCTGAATGTTGGCGTCGCGCGCGCCGATGGTGTCGAACTCGAAGCGACATTGGTCCCGTCGGCCAAATTGCGCCTGTCTGCGCTCTACAGCTATGATTACGCCACAGATCGGACGCCGGGCCGGGCAAACCGGGGCAAGATGATCGCTCGCAGTCCGCGTGACGCGGTCACCGCAACGGTCGACTGGACTTCGCCGTTCAAAGGCGTCGTGCTTAGCGCCGATCTGCGCGTGCAGGGTGGCAGTTGGGACGATGCGGCCAACACCATCCGGCTGGGCACGAGCGAGCTGACAACATTGCGCGCCAGTCTGCCGTTTGGGCGGTTCATCGATTTCTATGGCCGGATCGAAAACCTGTTCAACGGTCACACCCCCACGGTGGCCGGGTATGGCACGATCGGGCGCGGGGCGTTTGCCGGGATCCGGATCCGCTATTGAGAGTCCGGACGGCCAGGGCCCGGGCGACCACGGCCCGGGCGACCACGATCTGGCGGCTGTGCGCCGGATTGGTCGCGCTCGGTGGATTGGCGGGGCCCGTTGCGGTACCGGCATCTGGCGCCTACCCACGCATCGTCTCGCTCAATCCCTGCGGCGACGCGATCCTGGCGCAAGTCGCCAATCCTGACCAGATTGTCGCCTATTCCGCCTATAGCCGCGATCCCCGCAGCAGTTCACTGCCCATGGCAGAAGTTGCGCGCCATGCCACGACGCATGGCACCATCGAAGAAGTCGTCGCGCTGCACCCCGATGTCGTGATTGATGGCGCATTCGTCGCCCCGGCCACGGCGGGCGCTTATCGCCGGCTCGGGCTACGGCTGGAAACGCTCGGCACGGAGCACACCATTGCGGATTCGCTCGCCGATGTGCGCCGGCTGGCGACGATTGCCGGGCATCCCGAACGCGGCGAGGCGCTGGTGCACCGGATTCAGGCCGCGCTGGCAGCTGCCGCGCCGCCGCCGGGTACCGCGCCGATCGACACGGTGCTGTGGGAATGGGGCGGGATGGTCGCGGGAGCCGGCACGCTGATCGATGACGTGATGGCGCACACCGGGTTTGCCAATCTGGCCGCGCGCGACGGGTTTGCACAGGCCGATCTATATCCGCTGGAACGCATGCTGGCGCATCCGCCGCGCGTGATTCTGACGGTCGGGCATGATCGGATGCTGCAACATCCCGCCTTGCGCGCATTGCGCAGCACGGTGCGCGCCAATTTTCCCGCCAATTTGCTGTATTGTGGCGGGCCGACGATCATCCGCGTCGCTGAATCGCTGGCGCAATTGCGTCGCGGTTTGACCGGGGGGCGTGACTGATGGCCCTGCGTTACTGGATCTTGCTGATCGGGCTTATTGTGCTGGTGTTGCCATTGTCGCTGCTGGCGGGGCAAGTGTGGATTAATCCGTTTGGCTCTCCGGTGCGCAATGCGCTGCCGATCCTGATCGAACTGCGCGCGCCGCGCGCGGCACTGGCGCTGGTCATCGGTGGCGGGCTGGGCGCGGCGGGCGCGGCGATGCAGGGTTATTTGCGCAATCCGCTGGCCGACCCCGGGCTGTTTGGCATTGCGCCGCTGGCCGCGCTCGGCGCGGTGCTGTCGTTTTCTACAGGTGCCGCTGTGCAAGTGTGGGCGCTGCCGGTGTTTGCGCTTGGTGGTGCGGCGCTGGCGATGGCGCTGCTCGCGCTGATTGCAGGCACGGCAGGTGGCATCGGGCGCGGAGTCACCTTGTTCACGCTGGCGGGGATGATGATTGCCAGCCTGGCGGGCGCGCTGACCAGCTTGGTCATCAGCCTGTCGCCCAATCCGTTTGCGCTGAGCGAGATCGTCACCTGGCTGATGGGTGCGCTGGAAAACCGTAGCTGGCACGATGTTGCCTTGACCGCGCCGCCGACGCTGATCGGTGTGATCGTGCTGGCGCGCGCGGGCCCCTCGCTCGATGCGCTGACTTTGGGAGAGGCGGCGGCGCGGTCGCTCGGGGTCCATCCGGCGCGGTTGCAGGCGATGATGGTGCTGGGCATCGGGCTGGTCGTGGGTGCCGGGGTCGCGGTGGCAGGGATCGTCGGGTTTGTCGGGCTGATCGTGCCGCATCTGGTGCGGCCGTTGACGGATCAGCGGCCCGGGTCGCTGATCGTGCCAAGCGCTCTGGCCGGCGCCTTGCTGGTGCTGGTCGCCGACAGCGCGTGTCGCCTGATCCCGCTGGCAGGCGGCGAATTGCGGCTGGGCATCGCGCTCAGCCTGATTGGCGCGCCGTTCTTTTTGTTGCTGCTGGTGCGGTTGCGGCGGGAATGGGCATGACGGTGCGTGCGCAATCGCTCACCGGGCAGTCTTTGGACGTACCGGGTCGGCTGGACACAGTGTCCGTCGATTTGCCGCCGGGCCGCGTGACCGCGATCGTTGGGCCCAATGGGGCGGGCAAATCGACATTGCTGTCTGCGCTTGCAGGGCTGATCGCGGGCGAAGTCCGGCTTGGCGATCGGCGGATTGACGCGATGGGCGCGCGCGAACGCGCGCTGGCGATCGGGTATTTGCCGCAAGGGGGCGATGTCGCCTGGAATCTTTCGGTCGCAACGCTTGTCCGTCTGGGCCGGTTGCCGCATCGCACCGCGCGCGGGGTCGATGATCGCGCGGTGGCCGATGCGCTTGCCGGGGTTGATCTGTCGGCGTTTGCGGCGCGCCCGATTGCCACGCTGTCGGGCGGTGAACGCGCGCGTGCCTTGCTGGCGCGGGTGCTGGCGGGTGATCCCGCCTGGGTGCTGGCGGATGAGCCGCTGGCCAATCTCGATCTGGCGCATGGCCGGGCGTTGCTGATGCATTTCCGCCAACTGGCACTTGCGGGCAAAGGCGTTGCGCTGGTGCTGCACGATCTGGCGCAGGCGATTAACCATGCCGACCATATCGTGGTGTTGAATCGCGGAAAAGTGGCGGCGGTCGGTGCGCCGGAACAGGCGCTGTCACCCGCTGTGATCGCCCGCGTCTGGGGGGTAGAGGCGCACTGGTTAGGCGAACCGGGCGCGCGTGCGCTTGTCTTCTAGGCGATGCACCTTATCTCTGGTGCGCCCCCAAAAGGCCACGAGGCGCGGCTTGCGTGAATCGAACATATATGGAACACGCAGCGACCATGGCTTTGAATTGCATCTCCGTGCGCGGCGCGCGCGAACACAATCTCAAGGGGTTCGATATCGAACTCCCGCGCGATTCGCTCATCGTGATCACCGGATTGTCGGGTTCAGGCAAATCGAGCCTGGCGTTCGACACGATCTATGCCGAAGGGCAGCGGCGCTATGTCGAAAGCCTGTCGGCGTATGCGCGCCAGTTCCTGGAAATGATGCAGAAACCCGATGTCGAACATATCGACGGGTTATCGCCAGCGATTTCGATCGAACAGAAAACGACCAGCCGCAATCCGCGTTCGACGGTCGCTACGGTCACCGAAATCTATGATTATATGCGCCTGCTATGGGCGCGTGTGGGCATTCCTTATTCGCCGGCCACGGGCCTGCCGATCACCGCCCAGACCGTCAGCCAGATGGTCGACCGGGTAATGACTCTGCCCGAAAACACCCGCGCCTATCTGCTGGCGCCGGTCGTCCGCGCACGCAAAGGCGAATACCGCAAGGAATTGGCCGAATGGCAGCGCGCAGGGTATACCCGCGTGCGCATCGACGGCGAATTTTACGCGATCGAAGATGCCCCCGCGCTCGACAAGAAACTGAAACACGACATCGAAGTCGTGGTCGACCGCATCGCGGTGCGCGAAGGCATCGAAAGCCGCCTGGCCGACAGTTTTGAACAGGCGCTCAAACTGGCCGACGGGCTGGCGTTCATTGACCTGGCCGATGGCGTTGTGCCGGGCCGCGAAGAAGAGGCAAAGACCAAAGGGCGCGCCAAAACGCTGAAAGGCACCGGCCTGGCGCCCAACCGCATTGTCTTTTCAGAGAAATTCGCTTGCCCGGTCAGCGGGTTTACGATCGAAAGCATCGAACCCCGGCTGTTTTCGTTCAACGCGCCGCAGGGCGCGTGCCCGGCGTGCGATGGCCTGGGCGAAAAACTATTGTTCGACCCGCAAATGGTCGTGCCCAATGAACATCTGTCGCTGAAACAGGGCGCGATCATGCCCTGGGCGAAATCAAACCCGCCGAGCCCGTATTATATGCAAGTGCTGGCCAGTCTGGCCGCGCATTTCGGGTTCAGTCTGGACACGGCCTGGGACAAATTGCCCGCCGAAATCAAAATTGTTATTCTCTATGGCACCGCAGGCAAGCCGGTGCCGCTGACTTTCATCGACGGGCGCAAATCCTATACCGTGTCCAAAGCGTTTGAGGGCGTGATCGGCAATCTCAACCGCCGGCTGCTCCAGACGGAAAGCGCGTGGATGCGCGAGGAGCTGGCCAAATTCCAGACTGCGCAGCCGTGTGAAACCTGCGGCGGCGCGCGCCTGAAGCCAGAGGCGCTGGCGGTCAAAGTTGCCGGCGAAGACATTTCGACAATCACCCATCTGTCGGTCGCGGCGGCGGCGGAATGGTACGGCAAACTTGCCGAGCAGCTGACCCCGCAAAAGCAGCAAATCGCGCGCTCGATTCTAAAGGAAATCAACGAACGCGTTGGTTTTCTCAACAATG
>JAYTHT010000620.1:0-8431 GCA_043732365.1 Novosphingobium sp.
ACGTATCTGCGATCCCTCGGGAAGATGCCGCAGTGCGTTGTCGAGCAGATTGGCGATGATGCGCAATACCTGCATCGGTTCGCCGCGCATGGACACGCCCGGCGCGATCCGCGCGGTCATGTACATGCCCGCATCTTCGGCGCTGGCCTCATAAAGATCGACGACGCCCGCTGCCAGTTCAGACAGGTCAAACCAGGCGAGTCCAGCCGCGCCATTGCCGGATTCGGCCAGGGCAATATCGAGCAGCGCATCAAACAGCGAAACGATCAGCCGGATATCATCGCGGGCGCCCTGCAACATCTGCTCAACTTTCGCGTCGCAGTTGGCCGCAATCACTTCACGCAGGCGGGTATCGAGATGGCCAAGTGGCGTGCGCAATTCGTGGGCGATATTGTCGCTGATTTCGCGTTGCGCATCGATCAGCGCAACGACCCGCGCGAGATGGTGGTCGGCGTGGCGCGCCAAAGTTGCGATCTCGTCAGAGCCCGGCATCGCCCCGACCCGTGCAAGCGTATCTCCGGCCGAAAAATCGGCAAATGTGTGGTTGATCCGGGTAATGCGCCGGGTCAGGCGCTGCATCAGCAGCAGTCCGACCAGCAGCGAAGCCGCCGTGCTCGTGACTTCGGCAAAAAGGAAAATTCGCCATAAATACGCGTCAAGCGCACTGACGTTGCTCAGCGAACGGCCCACTACCAGCACAGTGCCACCTCGCAGCACAGTGCCGCGCAGCAGAACCGGTTGTCCTTCAATCACCAGTTCGACGGCACCCGACGTGCGCGCGAAAGGCACCGGCATTGCCGCCAGATTGCCTGCCAGCCGCATGCTGTCCGGACTGCTCAACAAATAGAAGCTGGCCGGACTGGTGACAAAGGCAGTACGGTCTCCGATCCGTTGCGCCAGTTGCACCTCGCCGGCTTCGGACCTGACATCGACCAGCCCGGCGATGTCGGTATCAATGGTATGGAGCAGTTCGGCGCGCGCGACGCGATCGACGACAACCAGCATCAGCGCCGCAAATCCGCTGGTCGCGACAATCACTACTGCCGCAGTCAGCAGCGCCTGACGGATCGCAATCGAAGCCGGGACAAGGCGTTTCATCCCGTTTTACGCATTGCGAGCAGGCCCCAGCCGATAACCCTGGCCGCGCACCGTTTCCAGGCAGGAATCGGCAAAACCGTTTTCCAGCTTGCGCCTCAGCCGCACCAGATTGACGTCGATGACATTGGTTTGCGGATCGAAATTAAGGTTCCAGACATGGCGCAGCAACATTGCGCGCGTTACCGTTTCTCCAGCGTTTTCGATCAGATATCGCAACAGATCAAACTCCTTGGGACTTAGCCGCAAGTGTCGCCCGGCACGATGCGCGGTCCGCGCCTCTATATGCAGTGCGATGTCATCATGTACCAGCACCGACAGGCGTGGTTGCGCGGAACGGCGGCACAAGGCACGCAGCCGGGCAATCAGTTCGGCCGGCTCAAACGGTTTGGCCAAATAATCGTCCGCGCCCTGGTCCAGCCCTTCAATCCGGTGATCCGACCGTCCGAGCGCAGACAGGATCAGCACCGGTTTGTTGATCCCGGCGGCGCGCAAGCGGGCGATGGCTTCAATCCCGCCCATCCCGGGCAGCATCCGGTCGATGATGATCGCATCGATCGTCGCGTCGCCGCCACGTTGCACGCCAAGTTCGCCGGTGCTGACATGATCGACGGTGAATGCTGCGGCTTGCAACAAAGCGACAATCGTCGCCGCAGTCAGGTCATCATCCTCGATCAACAGGATGTGCAGGGCCGGGGGTAGATCATCGCGCATCATCCAATCCTTTCACACACGATCGCCAAGGCCAAGTTACAATGTCTGTTATCCGCCCCAGTGCCTGCTGTCGGCAGCGGTTTTTGCGCAAGTTTTGCCCGCGCCGGCCATTACAGCGCTATCCGTTTCACAAAGCGGCGGCTTGCCGGTCGTTACGGTGTTTGTAACGGGACGCCCGCGGATCACCCGCGTAGCCAGCACAATCAGATTGGTTCGAGCAGGATGTCCGGTCGGTTTTGCAGAATGAGGGCACGCCACGATGCAACACAGACCTTCACGCTTGTTGCTGGCAACGCTGGTGCTTGGCGCAGCCGTGCCCGCCCATGCGGCAACCGGATCGACCGATCAGGCATCGCCAGACTCGATTGTGGCGCAGGCGTTGGAACGGCTGCAGGCCAACAAGCCCGCCGAAGCTTATGCAATCTTGCGGCCCCACCGCGAAGACCTGGCAGATAATGGCGAATAAGATTATGCGTTGGGACTGGCCGCGGTCGATTCCGGCCATGTACCCGATGCGATTCTGGCATTTCAACGCGTCCTGGCGATTACCCCGGGTCAGGCACAGGCGCGCGCCGAACTGGCCTGCGCTTATGCGCTGAGCGGCGATATCGAAACCGCCCGTTTTGAATTCTGATCCCCACACCGATCATGGCGCTCGCCGCCAATCCTGGAGAATTGCCATGACCGCAGGCCTGACCGCATCATTGCGCACCCGCATCCTGCTGCTGGCCAGTGTGGCACTGACGATCAGCAGTGCGCCGCCGGTTTTTGCCGCGCCGCGCGGGCTGTTCGTCATGAATATGCCCGGTTCGCCCGGGCGCAGCACGGCACTGACCCCGGGGCAAAGTTTCAGCGGCACCGGCGCCACCATCCAGATCCAGACCGACAGCGGCGCGACCATTTCGCTGGTCGGTGATATCGCCTTTACTGTGGCAGCAGACCGCACATTGCGGGTGGCGCGCGGATCGGTGACTATCGATGGCGCGGTGGCGATCCGATTGGGCAACACCAGTGTGGTGACCAGCGGCAGCGGTGCGGCGGCGACATTCAACGTGGCCGGCAACGGCGATATCAATGGGCGCGTCGTGGGCGGAGCGGCGACACTGGCGGCCTCTGGTGGCAGCGCGCGCTTTGCTGCGGGCCAGGCGCTGATGATGGCCGGCAATGGCGCGCTGCGCATGATCTTTGCCGCCAATGGCCAGGCGGCACCCGGCGACGCGCTGATTCAGGCCGCGCTCCATGCCGGGCAGGGCCCGGGCCATGCCTCGCCGCGCGGCTATACCCAGGCGCCCGCGATCCCCGGTCTGGCCCAAGGCAGTGCCCTGGCGCTGGCCGGGCAACTGTTGCACGATGGCCTGAACGGCAATCTGTTCACCGCGACCTTCAAGCAGCAGTTGGCGGCTTATGTCGGCAACGGCACGCCGACGCCAACGCCAACGCCGACACCCACTCCGACACCAACGCCGACTGGATCAGGTGCTGGTGCGCTGTTGACGGCGGCAGGCGTGCTTTACACGGCGCATGTGCCAGGAACGATCAGCGGCGTGGCCCATGTCGGTGGCACGGGCGATCCGGTCATACCTGCCGCGCTGTCGATCGATGCCCTGGGCGAACTCCAGTCGGTAACGACGTTCGGCAATGCCGTTGCCAAAGGGACCGCGGTCAACACCGATGTCTTTGCCAATGGGGTAGTCGGTATCGGCCGGTTGACTGCCGGCACACTCAGCGATGGCACCGTGCTTACGGCCAACGAAGGGCTGGTCTATGCGCTGGCGCTGCCTTCGCCGGTGCAGCTGCCAACTTCGGGCAGCGCCAGGTTCAACTTGCTGGCCGCAACCGCACCGGTGTTTGCCTACGGCGCCACCGCGCCCGGCCACCTGACATCTGCCGGGCTGGCAATCAGCTTTGACAAAGGGAACCTTGGGTTCGAAGCATCGTTGACAATGCCCGAACCCGGTGGTGCCACAGTGTTCAATCTGTCCACCACCGGCGGTCTGGCCAATCCCGCTGCCAGCGACTGGTTTTTCTTTGTCGACGCGACCTCGACGTATAATCCCAACAACGCGTTTGAAGGCACCATCACGATTTCGACGTCGTCGGCAACCAACCTTGCCTGCGCCAATGCCGCATCGTGCAGCGGCTCTGCCAATGGCCAATTGGCGGGCAAGAATTTTGCCCACGCGGTGATCGCCTATAGTGCGGGGACAAATCCCATCATCGGCACGATCGCGCTCGCGCTTGATCCCACTTCATCGTCCCCGACCCCAACGCCAACCCCGGCACCCACCGTCACGCTCGCCAACCAGATATCCAAGACGTACGGCAGCGTCAGCGCGGGTGGGATCACCAATGCAACCGTGGTTGCCAGCAACAGCGGCGGGCTTAACAGCTTTGCCAGCGGCACCGGCGCGGCGACCATGCGCGGCACCAATACCGATCATGAAGGCGGCGGCGTGGCCGGGGTGATCGGCTGGACGCGGTGGGTGGGCGGCACAACCGCTGGTGCATAGGCTGTGGCCATCCCAGTCAATGGCGGTGGCGGGTTCATCTGGGGTACGGCGGCAACCGCCATCCCCACCACCGGCAGCGCCAGCTATAATCTGCTGGGCGCGACTGCGGTTACCGCCGATGATGGGTCGCTGGCGCCTGGCAACGTGAAATCGGCCAGCCTGGTGGTGAATTTCGCCACCGCCAAGGTGGGCATGAATGCCACCATGGGGCTCGGCGGGGCGGACTACGCCTTGTCCTCGGCGGGGGGAACCGGCCACTCCGGGCATGGCGTTTGATACGCTGGGGATCTTTTTGGGAAGCGGCACTGTGACGGGTAATGGCTGTACCGACACGACGTGCACAGCGCGGATCAACGGGTTTCTGGCCGGTAGCGGCGCGAGCCACGCCGGCGCGGCGTTTACCTTCACCACCCCGGGCACCGGCGGCACCAAAGTCAGCGGTGCGGTTGCCTTTGCCAAGGCGCCGTGACAATCTGATCCTGAAACACGGCCGGGCAGCTCCGGCCCGGCGGCGGAGCGCGCGATGGAACTGGTCGCTTATGTCTTTCCGGGGTGGGAGCCCCGGCTGCGCCCGGCTTCATCGCGCCGCGACTGGATGGATGCCTCGCCCGAACGGTTTGCCTATCGCCGCCTGCCGTTGAAAATGGCCAATGCCCACGGGTGGGAGGTCTTGTCGCCCTGCGGGTTTTCCGCAAGCTGGAATGGCGGGATGCGGCCCGAAGATGTAACAATAGCGTGCGACCCGGGCACACCGCCCGATCTGGCGCCGGTGGCGCTTTTCGGGCAGGCCACCCTCACGTTCCATATCCCGGCGATCTTGCGCACCCCGCCGGGATGGAACTTGTGGGTATCGGGTTCGCCGAATGCCGCCAAGGACGGCATCAGCCCGCTGGGCGGCGTGATCGAAACCGATTGGTCACCTTATAGCTTCACGATGAACTGGCGCTTCACCCGGCCCGACTATGCGGTGCGGTTCGAGGCTGACGAGGCGATTGTCTTTCTTATGCCGATCGCGCGCGATAGTGTCGAACAGTTTGGTGCCAGGATCGCAGTGATTGACGATGAGCCCGGGCTTGCCGCAGCGTTCATCCAATGGAGCCAATCACGCGATGCGTTTCAGCAGCACATGGCTGACCACCCGGCGGCGGCACCGGCGGACAAGTGGCAGAAGCTGTATTATCGCGGGCTCCATCCCGATGGCGTGACCGATGCGCCCGATCATCGCACCAAAGTGCGCGCTTGCCCGTTTGGGCCGGCGGCCACCCCGCCCGATTTGTGATGACATGATTTAACCTGCCGTTAGTCTTGGATTCACCGGGATATTGACAGAGGTTCAACGGGGATGGTTCGGGTGATACAACGCTGGGTATCGGGGGCGGCGCTGCTGGCGGCGTGCCTTGGGGGTTCATGGCCATGCTTGGCCGACAACGCTCTGACCCAGCCCGTCGCGCCCCAACCCGCCGTGACCAAGCCGGCATCGCTGCACGACCGCATCCGTGCTCGCTACGATGGCACGATTGAGGCCGATGCCAAGGTTGAAATGCGCATCGATCTGGCGCTGGTGGACGAAGCCAAGGCCAGCGGTGACAGTGATCCCGACGATCTGGCACGGCTGAAGATGCTGTACGGCCTGGCGCTGTATCATGACAATCGGGCTGCCGAGGCCTATCGGACCGTGGATGAAGGCGTCGCCATCCTGAACGCGGCGGGGCAGGGCGCTCAGCCATTGGCGATCGAGTTGATGATGAACGCGGCGAGCTTTCTAGGTGACAGTGGCGATCGCGATCAAGCCGGGCGCCGGCTTGACCACGTGCTGGAACTGCAACGCGCCAAATTCGGACCCGAGAGCAGCGATGTCGGTGCAACCTTGTGCTATATCGCGTACAATGCAGCAGAGCAGGGCCGGCTGGCTTTCGCGATCGACAACATGCGCGCGGGCCTCGCGCGGATGAAGCCGGATGCGGCCAGCAAAGTGGCGTGGGCGTCCAATTATGAAACCTATGCCCATATGCTGGGCACTGCGGGCCGCACGTCTGAATATCTGGAGGCATCGCGCGTCGCGGCGCGGATTGCGCAGGAAACGCTCGATCCCGGCCAGCGCGGAATCGGTCTGACGCTGACCAACCTCGCCGAGGCGCTTATCGCTTCGGGCCGTTATGCCGAGGGTGAAGCGGTGGCGCGTCAGGCGATCGAAATCGATACGAAATACCGCAGCAAGGGGCATCCCGATACGTCGATTGCGATGGCGACCCTCGGCGACAGCCTGGCCAAACAGGGCAATTCGCTAGGCGGCGAAGCCTTGCTGGATGAAGCGGCTTTGCGGCTGACCCAATTCAAGAACACCGCTTCGCCCCGCGAACAGGCGCGAGAATGGTCCTCTGCAGCCGATCTGGCATTGACGCGCGGCGATATGGCAGCTGCCGAACGCCGGCTGGCACTGGCGGCGCAGCTGTTCATCGCGCCATCAAAGGGCAAGGAACTGGTCCGCGCGAACCTGCGCCGGGAACAGGCGCGGAGCGCGCTGATCCGGGGCGATGCAGCCGGGGCGTTAAAGTTGGCCAACGAAGGCTTGGCCGAATTGGTTGAACTGCCGGCGACCAACCAGCGCGTTTTTGCGCTGAGCATGCTGCGCGGGCTGGCGCTGGCTCGTCTGGGCCGCACGGGCGAGGCGTTTGCCACGACCGAACCGACCGCTCGCGCGCTGGAGGCGGACCTCACCGGATCGACCCAAACGCGCGAGGATATGGTCGAGATTGCGCCGGCCTATGCCGCCGGCTTTGCCCGGTTTGCGCTGATCGCGCTGCTGTCGGGCCATCCCGACAGCGCGTTCCGGTCGGCCCAGCTCGCCAATCTGTCCTCGCTCGCGGTAACCGGCAGCGCGGTGGCCGCCCGCGTGGCCGGGGGCGACCCGGCAAATGAGGCAGCGGTGCGCGCGCTCGATATGCTGCTCGATGCGCGCCACCGGCTCGATCGCGAACGCTCGTTCGCGTTGGGCAAATCGGCAACCGAAGTGCAACGCCTTGATCGCGCTATGGCCGATGCCGATGGCGCAATCGCTATCGCCCGTACAGAGCTTGACCGCCGCTTCCCGGCTTATGCGCAATTGAGCCGACCTCGCCCGGTTGCGCTGGCCGAGGCGCAAGCCGCGCTCGCCCCCGCGGCGGCCTTGTTGCTGCCCCTGCCGCTCGATGATGGCGTGCTGTCGCTGGCGCTGACGCGCAACGGGCTGACGTGGCAGCAGGCACCGATGCGCAGCGCGGAATTTGCCGCAGCGATTGGCCGGGTGCGCGATGCGGTGCAAGGTGCCGACCCAGACCAGCGTTTTCCCGCAGGCGATGCTTTTGCGTTGTATCAGGCGCTGTTCCCGCCACGTGTCGTGGCCGCGATCGGTCCGAAAGCCGATCTCCAATTGCTTGGTGGCGGGCCGCTGGCCGGCCTGCCGCTCGGGGTGTTGCTGACCCATCGCCCGGCTGGGTCGTGGCTTGCCGGGGATGCCTTGCGCCGCGCGCCCTGGCTGGTGCGCGATCACAGCTTTGCAGTGGTGGCGGCGTTGCGCGCGCAGCCCACTATGGCCGGCACGCCGGTTGCGGTGGCTGCTGCCCCACGCTTTGCTGGAATCGGTGCACCGCTGCTGGGCCCGGTAACCAGCAGCCGACGATTACGCGGCTTGCTGGGTGACGGCACTATCAGTGTGGCTGCTTTGCGCGAATTGCCGTCGCTGCCGGGTACTGGTCGCGAATTGCGCGCGATTGCCCGCGCCACTTCGCCCCGCTCGGCCCTGCTGCTGCTGGGCGCAGATGCGACCGAAACGCGGGTGAAACACGCCGACTTGTCGCATATCGATATTCTGGCGATTGCCACGCATGGCCTTGTCGGCGGAGGCGCCAATGCCGAACCCGCGCTGGTGCTGACCCCGCCCGAGGTTGCTACGAGCGAGGATAATGGTTTGCTTTCCGCGTCTGAAATCGCCGCGCTGCGGCTGAATGCTGATTGGGTCATTCTGTCGGCCTGCGACAGCGCGGGCGCGTCCGATGCAGCGGTGCCGACGTATTCTGGGCTGGCACGCGCATTTTTTCAAGCGGGAAGCCAATCGGTGCTGGTGTCGATGTGGC
>JAYTHT010000621.1:0-2479 GCA_043732365.1 Novosphingobium sp.
TCCGATCTGGAACAGGGCATTGTCCATGTCGTCGGGCCTGAACAGGGATTTTCGCTGCCCGGTGCAACGATCGTTTGCGGCGACAGCCACACCGCCTGCCACGGCGGGCTGGGCGCGCTGGCATTCGGGATTGGCACCAGCGAAGTCGAACACGTGCTCGCCACGCAAACGCTGCTGCTGAAACAATCGAAGTCGATGGAAGTGCGCGTCGAGGGCGCATTGACCCCTGGCGTGACCGCCAAGGATGTCGTGCTGCATATCACCGGCGTCCTCGGCGCGGCGGGTGGCACCGGCTATGTGATCGAATACACCGGCGCAGTGGTCCGTGCGCTGTCGGTCGAGGGGCGCCTGACAGTGTCGAACATGGCGATCGAGCATGGCGCGCGCGCGGGACTGATTGCGCCCGATGCCAAGACTGTCGCTTATGTCAAAGGCCGGCCCTATGCGCCGAAGGGTGCGGACTGGGATGCGGCCGTGGCGTGGTGGCTGGATCTGGCAACAGATGCCGGCGCGCACTATGACAGGCTCGTGGTAATCGACGCTGCCGACATCGCACCCAGCGTAACCTGGGGCACCAGTCCCGAAGACGTCGTACCGATCACCGGCGTGGTGCCCGCGCCCGACAGCTTTGCCGATCCGTCAAAGCGCGAAGCGGCGGCCAAGTCGCTGGCCTATATGGGGCTGGAACCGGGCCAGCCGATGAACGCGGTCGCGATCCAGAACGTGTTTATCGGTAGCTGCACCAACAGCCGGATCGAGGATCTGCGGGCTGCTGCTGCTGTGCTCAAAGGCCGGCACAAGGCGGACAACGTCAAATGGGCGATCGTCGTCCCCGGCTCTGGCCTGGTCAAGGCGATGGCGGAATCCGAAGGGCTGGACCGCGTGTTCACAGACGCCGGGTTCGAATGGCGCGAGCCGGGCTGTTCGGCGTGTCTGGGCATGAACCCCGACAAAGTCCCATCGGGCGAACGCTGCGCCTCGACCAGCAATCGCAATTTCGTCGGACGTCAGGGACCGGGTGCGCGCACCCACCTTGTCAGCCCGGCAATGGCCGCCGCCGCCGCCGTGGCGGGCCACCTGACCGATGTGCGCGAACTGGTCTGATACCCATTCAAGCGCGGGCAATCTTGCTGCGCTAGAACGGGTATCGGATACCAATGCTAGGGAGTGATTGGCGTGAGCAAGAAAGACGAAACCACCGATGTGAATGCCGCATCCTGGACCGGTGCCGCCGCGCTCGCCGGCGCGGCGATCGGTTCGGCGGCAGTCGCTGCGGCGTTGTTGTATGCCTCGCGTCGCAAGGAGCGTGCGGACAAAAAGCTTCCGACTTTGCCCATCACCCCTCCTGAATCGGATTGATCGCCAGCAATGGAACCCGTGAACACTATTGACGGTCGCGCCTATCCGTTTGCGCAAAAGAACGTCGATACCGATGTGATCATCCCGTCGCATTGGTTGAAGACGATCACCCGCGAAGGGCTGGGCCGGGGTGCGTTTGAAGTGTTGCGAGCCGATCCGGACAATTTGTTCGACAGCGCCGAATTCAAAGGATCCCCGATCCTGATCGCGGGCGACAATTTCGGCTGCGGGTCGAGCCGCGAACATGCCGCCTGGGCGCTGCTCGATCTGGGCATACGCGCGGTCATCGCGCCGTCGTTTTCGGACATCTTTTCGGGCAATGCGTTCAAGAACGGCATTTTGACAGTGGTTCTGCCGCAAGCGGCGGTTGATCGCCTGGTCGAAGTGGCAAAGACCGATACGATCCACATCGATCTCGAACACCAGACGGTGACCACGCCGTTCCAGGACCGGTTTACGTTTGAAGTCGATGCGTTTCGCAAAAACTGCCTGTTGAACGGGCTGGACGAAGTCGGCCTGACTTTGGCGCGGTCCGATGCGATCGGTGTGTTTGAAAACACCGTTCGAACCGAGCGCCCGTTTCTGGCCAAAGGCGCGGCGGCTTAAGCGACCGCTTAAAAGACTTTCCAAGCCGGGCAATTCTTGGCACTTGAAGGGCGCTGGCGACGGCGCCCTTTTTCCTGGGTCGTCCTGCCGATAGACATCATCTGGGAGACATCCATGAAAGCTTTGCTCAGCCATACCCCCGGCGGACCCGAAACACTGGTGCTTGAGGACTTGCCCGATCCGGCGCCCGGCGCAGGCCAGGTCGTGGTTGCGGTCAAAGCGTGCTCGATCAATTTTCCCGATACGCTGATCATCCGCGATCTGTACCAGTTCAAACCAGCGCGGCCGTTTGCCCCGGGCAGCGAAATCGCTGGCGTGATCAGCGCAGTGGGTGACGGTGTCGAGGGCTGGAGCGTTGGTGACCGGGTAATGGCCCTGGTCGGTAACGGCGGGCTCGCCACGCATGCGGTGATCGACCAGGGGCGCCTGTTCGCGCTTCCCGAATCAGTCGATTTCGAAACCGGCGCATCATTGCTGATGACCTATGGCACCAATTACCATGGCCTGGTCGATC
>JAYTHT010000622.1:0-2472 GCA_043732365.1 Novosphingobium sp.
CACGATTTCGCGTGCGCGTGTGCATTTCGGCGCAACATCGCGGCATGCTCGATCAGGTTATGGCGATCGCCGGGATCACTGCCGACCACGATCTCGACCTGATGCGCCCCGATCAGACGCTCGATGCACTGACCGCCGCACTGCTGACCGGGTTGGGCGGGGTGATCGACGCCGAACAGCCCGACTGGGTCATGGTGCAGGGCGATACCGCAACCGCGATGGCGGGCGCACTCGCCGCCTATTACCGCAAGATCCGCGTCGCGCATATTGAGGCGGGGCTGCGCAGCCACAATATTTATCACCCGTGGCCCGAAGAGGTGAACCGCAAGATTATCGGCACGATCGCCGCGCTGCATTTCGCCCCGACGCAAACCGCGGCCGACGCGTTGCGCGCCGAAAACGTGGCGCCCGATACGATCCATGTCACCGGCAACACGGTGATCGACGCTTTGCAATGGGTGACGAAGAAAATCGCGGACGAGCCAGGTCTGGTCGCCGGGCTGCACGATCTGGAAACACGCTTTGCCGGGCGGCGGATCATCGGCGTGACCAGCCATCGGCGCGAAAATTTCGGCGGCGGGCTCGAAGCGATTGCCAGGGCGATTCGCACGATCGCCGCGCGGCCCGATGTCGCGCTGATCTTTCCGGTGCATCCCAACCCCAATGTGCGCCGCGTGATGGATGCTGAACTGGCAGGGCTGGACAATGTTGCGCTGATCGAACCGCTGGATTATCCACATTTTGCGCGCCTGCTCGGGATTGCCGACATCATGCTGACCGATAGCGGCGGTGTGCAGGAAGAGGCGCCCGCGCTGGGCAAGCCGGTGCTTGTCATGCGCGAAGCCACCGAGCGGCCCGAAGGCGTGGCGGCAGGGACAGCGCGGCTGGTCGGTACCGATCCGACGCGGATCGTTACCGAAATTTTCACGCTGCTGGACGACAACGCGGCCTACAGCGCAATGGCGCGCGCACACAATCCGTTTGGCGATGGGCAGTCCGCGCCCCGCATCATGGAGCTTTTAGTCAATGCAGGGTGATTCGAAACCGACCGTTTGCGTCGTTGGCCTGGGCTATATCGGGCTGCCCACGGCGGCAATCATCGCGCGCGCCGGGTGCCCGGTGCTCGGGCTCGATGTGTCGGACCACGTGGTCGCCACGATTAACCGCGGCGAAATCCATATCGAGGAAGTTGATCTGGACGGGCTGGTGCGCGGCGTGGTGCAGCGCAAGCTGCTGCGCGCATCGACGCAGATCGAACCCGCCGATGTGTTTGTCATTGCGGTGCCGACGCCCTTTGCCAAAGACGGCCACCACACCCCCGATGTGTCCTATGTGATGAACGCCGCCACCCAGGTTGCGGCGGTGATCAAGGCCGGCGACATGGTAATTCTCGAATCGACCTCTCCAGTCGGGACGACCGAGGCAATGCGCGATCTGATGGTCGGGCTGCGGCCAGATCTGAAATTTCCCGGAACGAAGTCCGATTTTGGGCGCGACACCCCCGACGTTGCCATTGCTTATTGCCCCGAACGCGTGTTGCCGGGCCGTATTCTTGAAGAACTGGCCAACAATGACCGCTCGATCGGCGGGATTACGCCGCGGTGCGCGCGCAAGGCGCTCGCGTTTTACAAACGGTTCGTGCGCGGGGCCTGCATCACCACCGATGCGCGGTCGGCGGAAATGACAAAGCTGGTCGAAAACGCCTATCGCGACGTCAACATCGCCTTTGCCAACGAATTGTCGATGGTGGCGGATCGTATGGGGCTCGACGTGTGGGAAGTGATCCGGTTGGCCAACCGCCATCCGCGCGTCAACATCCTGCAACCCGGGCCCGGCGTCGGTGGCCATTGTATCGCGGTCGATCCGTGGTTCATCGTCCATGGCGCGCCCGACGAAACCGCGCTGATCCGCACTGCGCGCCATGTCAACGACGCCAAGATGCACCATGTGATCGAACGCGCGGTGGCGTTGATCGACGCCAAAACTGCCATGCGCCCCGATGCGCGGATCGCCTGCCTCGGCCTTGCGTTCAAAGCCAACATCGATGATTTCCGCGAAAGTCCGGCGCGGTTCGTCGCGTCGCGCATCGCCCGCCGTTATGGCGCGCGCGTCGACATTGTCGAACCCTATGCTGCGGCGCTGCCAGTCGAATTCAACGACACTGGCGCCGGTTTGATCGACATCGATACCGCGCTGGAAACGTGCGATGTGCTGATAGTGCTGGTCGATCATGACGTGTTCCGCGTCGTGCCGCTGGCCGAACGGGCGGGCAAGGCGGTCTATGACACGCGCGGCATCTGGCCCGATCAGCCAGAGCCCGACGTTGCAGCGGGGCTTCGCCTGGCAAGCTGAGCGGCAAAGTGTTCCGGCTGGGATTGTGACCCTGGCGTGGAAGTCACCGGGAACGTCCTGCATTCCGGATATATTCCATTTTTGAGCGATGCGGCGCGTGGGCCTGGCGCCTGCCTGCGG
>JAYTHT010000623.1:0-2465 GCA_043732365.1 Novosphingobium sp.
GTTTGTCCAAACCGCCTGCCTGCATTTCGCGCAAGATCAGATAGCGCCCGGCGATGTGCACATTGAGCGCGCGGGTCAGCAGTGGGTCGATCAGCGATTGCACCGATCCGTTATAGCCCAGATCGACCAGCATCAGCGTATCGCCCGGCGCCGGTTGCACCTTGTTTCGCACATGGCTGACCAACCGCCCGGCCAGTGCCTGTGCCGCCTTTACAATCGGCCGCCGGTTGGCCGGTACGCGGCACCAGTCGTACAAGGCGCGCCACCCGTCACCGGTGCTGCGCCCGCCGCACAGTTGCGCGATCATATCGTCGGTCAGGCGCAATTGCCGGGCGATGATCGCAGGATCGATCCCGCGACTTTCCTCGACATGGCGCAAGATCGTGGTGTCCTGCGCAAATGTTGCAAATGTCGCGGTCAGGCGGCTGATCTCGATCGCGTGAATCGATGCAGATGCGCCGCATTGTTGGTGCATCCGCATGGGCAGATAGCCGTCGCGCATCAGGAACAGCCAGTGCACCGTGCCGGGCCGTTCCGCCTGCAATGCGGCCGCCTGTGTACGCAGCCATTGGTCATATCCGAACAGCACCGGGCCCAACGTGGCAAATCCGAAATGTTGCGCCCCGCAGGCCACGCGCGGCGCGGCCATGGCCAGCGCCGGGCGATGCGGCTGCGGGGATTGCAGGCAGCGGTTGCCGCGCCCGCTGATCAACGCGCCGACCGCGTTTTCCAGGCGCAATTGCTGCACCGTGCGGTCGGTAAATTGTCTGAGGTGCAGCGCGTGGACGCCAAACGGGCTGACCCCGCCGACATCGGCGCTTTCGTTGTCGCCGATGTGCAGGATCTGATCGGGTTTGGCTTTGATGCGCGCCAGCACTTCGCGATAAAGCCCGGCGGCTTTGGGCAGGCCGTGGAGCGATGACACAAACACCCGGTCGATCAATGCGGCGACCTCGGCGCCTGCGGCGCGCGCAATCAGGTCGAGCAACTGGCGCGGGGTCAGATATGTGTCGGATACCACGATCACCTGGATACCGCGCCGCTTTGCCTCGCGCATCAGCGCGATCGTCGGGGCAAAACCATAGCAATGGCGTGCCTCGGCATCGAGTTCGGCGGTGATCGCCCGGGCACGGTCGTCATCGCGCGCGCGCGGCATCACCGCGCGATAAATTTCGTCGATCGCAATGTCGTGCACCCCGCGCGCGGCGCGGGCGATCTGGCGCGCGCGGCGTTCGCCATGCACGCGTTGCCAGGCGTTGATGTCGGGCAGGGCGGCAAACAGATCGCTGGGCGCATGGCAATCGCGCCACAACAGCGTGTCAAAACAATCGAGGCTG
The DNA here is from genome assembly GCA_043732365.1 of Novosphingobium sp. GTDB lineage: Bacteria > Pseudomonadota > Alphaproteobacteria > Sphingomonadales > Sphingomonadaceae > Novosphingobium. The sequence goes on from JAYTHT010000623.1 coordinate 1,338, forward strand.
AGCACACGGATTCCAGAAAACCAGTCGAGCACGTGCGGCAATTCGTGCGGCAGGCAGGCGGTCGGCGGCGGCGCTATCGCGGCAACAGGGGTTAGCGCAGTTAAGGGAGGCGCAGTTTTGAGAGGAGCAGTCAGGAAAGGGGTATTCATGGGTTGGGGCTTTCCGCTGGCTGATCCGCAAGCAGCAAGCCTAGGCCAACATGGTCAACGCGGCCTTGCGCGCGCCCCCTGTAAATACCCCTATGTCACACCACGGCGCTCGGTTGCGCACGGCGGGGCAGGCCGGTCGTCGCAAACACGATCCCGCCCAAAATCATCGCCGCGCCAACGCCAAACCCGGTATCGATGCGATCGCCCAGCAAGATCACCCCGCCGGCCACGCCAAACACCGGGGTCATGAAACTGAGCACGCCCAGCCGGGCCGAGCTATATGTGCGCAGCAGTGCAAACCATGTCAGATAGCTGGCAAATGCCACGACCAGTACTTGCCAGACGAGCGCAATGCCAAGGCCAAGGGCCGGGTGGACCGCAGTTTCGCCCATCACCAGGGCCAGCACCCCGGCCAGAACCGCCGCGCCGACCAATTGATAGAACAGCGTGACCGCGGCGGGCGCATTGGCCAGCTTTGACCCGCGCAACACGACCGCCGTCATCGCCCAGGAACACGCGCCGCCCAGTGCCAGCGCGTCGCCCCAATGCATCGCAGGATACAGTGCCGGATCGCCCCGGCCCAGAAACGTCACTGCGACCCCCGCAAACGAAAACAGCACGCCCAGCCACTGTTCGGGCCGCAAACGTTCATCGTGATGCGCCAACCCCAGTCCGACCGCGATCAGGATCGGCGCCGAATACAGATAGACGGTCACATGCGACGCGCTGGTATATCGCAACGCCTCTCCTACCAGGGCGAATTCCAGGCCGAAGAACGTGCCCACTGCCAGGCCCGGTACCAGCGTCGCGCGGCAGAACCAGCGCGTTTCCCCGCGCGCCAGCGCCAGCGCGAACACGCCGATCGCCGCCACGCCCGAACGAAACGCCATCTGCAGGGTCGCGCTCATGTCCGGCGCGGCCAGTTTTACAATCGCCTGCTGCGTCCCCCAGACCGCGCACAGTACGACCATGATCATGG